>JAURHL010000347.1 GCA_030833305.1 Acidimicrobiales bacterium
CTGCGGCAACCCTGGCCAAACGCTTCGCAAATACGAATGCACGTGCCATTGGGTTCACCGTCCAGAGATTCATCGACTGGATGAATGCCTTACCGTACGTATCTCGCTCGGACAGTGGTCGCAAATCACCGCTCAACTCGCGAGTGGCGTCCCGAATCGACGGCGCGAAAGTGGCGATCTCATCCGTGGACGCCAAGGAACGAATCGCGGCATGACCATCACGACGGAAATTCGTGGCGACAGTCGGATCAATTTCGATGGTGCAGTCGAGTTCTGCCGACACGCCAAGATGCTATGTGGTGCCTGGATAGCGTGATTGCATGAGTTTGTGCGTCGTCGGCGACTTCGCATGGGACGTGCTCATTCGAACCAACAACGAGGTGTTGAAGGGGGGCGATTCCTTCGGCGAGGTGCTACTGCATCCGGGAGGTAGTGCCGCGAACGTCGCCGTATGGGCGCGGCGCTGCGGGCTGGAAACGCACTTCGTGGGCAAGATCGGCCGCGACCGTCTCGGCGACCTCGCCCGCGAGGACCTCGAGCGCGAGGGAGTGGTACATCACTTCATCCAAACCGACGCACACCTC
>JAURHL010000348.1 GCA_030833305.1 Acidimicrobiales bacterium
CTTTTTGTCGCCGCACCGTCGTGCGGCGCTTCCATTCCTTGACCTTCCAGTGTCGCAAGTTGCGATTGCGATCAAGTTTCTTCACCGCCTTCGCGGCGTCGTGATGATGAAGCGGCTTCCACTCGGCTCCTGGTTCAACCACATCGTCGGGTTCGACTCCGTGGCTAACCAATTCGGCCAATTCGTGGAGCTCACTGTGAACGCGATGTCGTTCACCGTGAGCATGGGCCCGCTGCTCGGCACGAGGTAGCGGTACCGCTTCCTGACTTCGATGGCGCTTGCTCATTCGGTCCTCCTTTAAAGGCTCCGTTGAACTCCCCTTAAAGTGAACCGTACAACAATTCAGAGAAAATGCAAGGCACTTTTTTCGGGACCATAGTCCCAAACGCAACATCAACCAGAGGTATCTACTTTTTGGATGAGATCTGGTTTTGTAACGCCGCAATACGTTCGGCGAACCAAGGTTGACGTGTGCTCCACAGTTGCGGCTTGAGCTCGCGCTCGACGGCAACAACGTGTTCTGAAACATCGGCCATTGCCTGAATCGTCTTTTTGGTTTCAATCACCAATTCCCTTGGGGCC
>JAURHL010000349.1 GCA_030833305.1 Acidimicrobiales bacterium
CACCAGGATGTCGCCCGGGCCGAGGTCGCCGGGATCGGCCGGGTCCAGCACCACGCGGGCGACACCGCGCGCTACGCCGGGTGAGCCGGCGACACCGGACAGCACGTCGCCCGCCGAGGCGACGACGGCGACCTTGTCGTTCTTGCGGGGCCATCGTCCCAGGGGCTCGACGGTGGCATTGGCGATGATGAAGGGAGGCTCGAGATCGAACAGTTCTCGCCACTCGGCATGACGCTGTTCGAGGATTTCGGAGAACGATGCCGGATCGGCGACGTACGCGTCCAATTCCTCGTCGAGGAGTTGGAAGATCGATTCGTCGTGACCGTGGCGGCGACCGAGTTCGCGGAACGCCATTCGTGCTTCGTGCAGCACGCGCACGATGGTGGTCTTCGTCCGTTCGCGGTGGGCCATCATCTTTCCGGCGGACAGTCCGAGGTCGAGCAACGGCGCGACGTCGGCGTTGTCGACGAGGTTCATGCCGAGATCGACCGCCGCCTCGACCAGGTCGGCGCAACGCCCGGAATCGGAATCGGTGAGACGCCAACAGCCGAAGGCCAGTGGGCCGACCTCACGTCCGGCCA
>JAURHL010000034.1 GCA_030833305.1 Acidimicrobiales bacterium
GTTCGGCGATGAAAGAGAACGCGACCGACACGACCCACGAGCGCCTCACCGTCCTGGGCTCCACTGTTCGTGAGGCGATCGACCACGTCGAGGTCTTCCCCGCCCCCGCCAACGTGTCGGTGGTGACCTTCACCACCGACGAACTGGCGTCGATGTGCCCGGTCACCCGCCAGCCCGCTCTCTCGCACGTGGTCATCGAATATCGTCCCGCCGCCTGGTGCGTGGAGTCCAAGAGTCTCAAGTTGTATCTGTGGAACTTCCGGGATCGAGCGGTGTTCGCCGAGGCGTTGGCGGCCGAGATCGCCGGCGAGATCATGGGCACCGCCCAGCCCACGGGTGTCCGGGTGACGTTGACCCAACGTCCGCGCGGAGGCATCGAGGTGCGCGCCGTCGCCGAGTTGGGCGACGTCCGCTGAATCAGTGATTCTCGCCGGGGCGGTACGACTGCCCGGCGTGCGCCGGTGGGCGCAACTGTTGCCGCGCTCCGGCCAGGACGATGATGGTCACGATGTAGGGCGTGGCGGCCACGAACTCCGAGGGCACCTCGTCCACGGTGATCCAGGTGAACAACGCCAGTGCCGCTCCGAACCCGGTGCCCACGGCGGCCAGTGACTTGCGACGCGACACGAGCAACACGCTGGCCAGTGCCAACACGATGGCGGTCACCAACAACAGCGCGGGAACGTTCTTGGCGTCACGGAACTTGAGCGCGGTCGGGAAACCGAACAGGATCGCGCCCCGGAGAACACCGACGGGGTTCCAGTCTCCGAAAATGGTGGTGGCCAGACCGATGAAGCCACGGCCCCCCGTTTGCCCTTGGCGGTAGGTGCTCGTGAGAACACACGACAGGTACGCACCGCCGAACGCGGCCAACGAACCGCTGATGGCCATGGCCTGATAGCGAAGGCGCACCACCGGCACCCCGAGGCTCTCGCCGGCCCGTGGTGATTCGCCGCTCGAACGTAGGCGCAAACCCCAGCGCGTTCGCCACAGAACCCACGCCGTCAGCGGGACGATGGCCAACGCCACCAATGTCGGGATGTACACGTCGCTCGACACGCCGCGAAGGAACGCCGCCAGGTCGGGAACGAGAGGGATGTCGTGCTTGTTTTCCAACCATCCCAGCAGATCGGGACTTTTCCATTCGCCGATGTGGCCACCACTGAGGAACGGCATGTCGAAGGTTCCGTAACCACCCTTTCCGTTGGGCGACTGACTCTCGCCACCACCGTTGTTCTTGAACGCGATGATGGAGAGGTATTCGGTGGCACCTCCGGCGAGGATGTTGATGGCGATGCCCGACACCACGTGATCGACGTTGAATCGGACCGTGGCCACGGCGTGAATGAGGCCCACCAGGGCTCCGCCGACCAACGCCAGACCGATGCCGGCCCACGAGCCCCACTTCCAGGCGCCGAAGCCACCGAGCCACGAGCCCACGATCATCATGCCCTCGATGCCGATGTTCACGATGCCCGCGCGTTCGGCCCACAAGCCGGCGAGTCCGGCCAGCAGGATCGGAGTGGCCACCCGCAACGTGGATGAAATGGTTCCCGAACTCGTGAGGTCGTCGGTGTTGGTGACAACGCGAACGATGGAGAGGACCAACACGAAACCGAGCGACATCAGAATCGCTCGGCGTGCGGGGCTCAAGGACGAGATGACGGTGTTCGCACTCATGACGCCGCCTCGACCATCGCCGCGGCGCGTCGTTGGATTCTGCGATCGTCCCAACGCTTGACCGCTTCGTTGATGATCACCACCGCCAGCACGATGATGCCGGTCATGATGGTGACGATCTCCTTGGGGATGTCCTCCAGCTGCAGGCGTCCGGACGCTTCACCGAGGAAACCGAAGAGCAGCGCGGAGAAGAAGATGCCGACCGGGTGATTTCGCCCGAGCAGGGCCACGGCGATGCCGTTGAAGCCCTGTTGTTCGGCGAGGTTGTTCTGGTACGCGTGCACGTCACCCATGAGCGCGCGCATGCCCACCAAACCGGCGAGCGCGCCCGAGATCAACATGGAGATGAAGATCATGCGCTTGGGATTCACACCGGTGGCGCGCGCCGCCCCGGAGTTGGCTCCCGAGGCGCGCAATTGGAATCCGAACTTCGTCTTCCAGACCAGGACCCAGAACAGGATCAGGATGACGATGGCCACGATCAGCATTCCGTTCAGTCGTCGATCGACCAGATCGGGGAACCAGGCACTCCGTGGTAGGTCCTTGGTCTTCACCAAGAGGCTGGTGGATTCGCCTTCCTTGTCGAGGCGGAAAAAGGTGTCGAACGACCACGCCACGACGCTGAGGGCGATGAAGTTCAGCATGATCGTGGAGATCACCTCGTTCACGTTCCGCTTCACCTTCAACCAACCGGCGATTCCGGACCACAGTGCGCCGGTGGCCATGGCGACGACGAAGCAGAACGCGATGTGCAACGGAGCGGGGAGGTTCACGGCTCCGCCGATGACCGCCGTCGACAACAGAGCCACGCGCATCTGACCCTCGACGCCGATGTTGAAGAGGTTCATCTTGAAGCCGATGGCCACCGCGGCCGCCGAGATCATGAGCGGGGTCGCGCGGTTGAGCATGCCTTGCAAGACCTTCGTCTCGCCGGCTGCTCCGAAGAGCGTCGAGTACGCCTTCACCGGATCCTTGCCCGTGATGAGCAGGATGACGGCGCAGATGACCAGGGCCACGATGATCGCGAGGACCGAGCTGGCCGATGTCACCAGCACGCGCTGCAATTTCTGACGGTTCACGAACGGGCCCCCTGAACTTCGCCGGTCATGTACGTGCCCAACATCTCCGGGGTGGCCTCGGCCGGATCGAGTTGCGCCGTGATGCGGCCGTCGTACATGACGAGGATGATGTCGCTCAGGCCGATGAGTTCCTCGAGGTCGGCGCTGACCAACAACACCCCCAGACCGTTGTCGCGGGCGTGACGCAGCTCGTCCCAGATGGCGGCCTGGGCGCCGACGTCGACACCGCGGGTGGGGTGCGCGGCCAACAGGACCTTGGGATCACTGGCCATCTCCCGTCCGACCACCAGTTTCTGCTGGTTTCCTCCGGAGAGGGCGAAGGCCGGCACCTGCTCGCTCGGTGTGCGCACACCGAAACGGTCGATGATGGCGCGACTGTCGGCTTCGATCGCTCGGCGACGCGTGAACAAACCCGACGTGAGTCGTCGATTGTCCTCGCGACCGAGGAACGTGTTCTCCCACAGTGGGGCGTCGAGCAACAATCCCTCGCGGTGGCGGTCGAACGGTATGTAGGAGAGCCCCGCGTTGATGCGTTCGCGCGTCGGCGTGTGGGAGATGTCCCGACCCTCCATGGACACCGACCCGCGAACCGTCGGGACGAGGCCGAGGATCGCCTCGCACAATTCGAACTGGCCGTTGCCTTCCACTCCGGCGATACCGACGATTTCGCCGGATCGGACGCGCAACGAGACCTGATCGAGAGCCAACTTGGATCCGACGGCCGTTCCCGCCACGTCGATGGCCGCGACTTCCAGCAACACCGAGTCGCGAACGTGGGTGTCACGGCCGGAGGGATCCGGAAGGTCGCCGCCCACCATCAACTCGGCCAGTCCGCGACGGTCGGTTTCGCGCGGTGACGTGTGCGCGACGGTGGTGCCCTGACGAATGACCGTGATCTCGTCACAATTGGCCAGCACCTCGTCGAGTTTGTGCGAGATGAAGATGACCGTGGCCCCCTCGGCGACCAAGCGTTTCAGCGTGACGAAGAGCTCGATGACCTCTTGGGGCACGAGTACGGCGGTGGGTTCGTCGAGGATCAGGATTCGAGCGCCGCGATACAGCACCTTGAGAATCTCGACGCGTTGACGTTGACCCACGCCGAGGCTGGACACCGGAGCATCGAGGTCGAAGTCGACGCCGAGAGTGGACATGAGGGCGCCGATGCGGGCGTGGGCCGCGGCGAAGTCGATGCGACCGCGCGACGTGGTGGGCTCGTTGCCCAGGATGATGTTCTCGGTGATGGTGAGGTTGTCGGCCAGCATGAAGTGCTGGTGAACCATGCCGATTCCGGCGGCGATGGCGTCGGTGGGGGATCGGAAGGTTCTGGTGACACCGTCGACCGTGATGGATCCCTCGTCGGGTTGGTGCATTCCGTAGAGGGTCTTCATCAGCGTGCTCTTGCCGGCGCCGTTCTCGCCGACGATGGCGTGGATCGTGCCGGGTCGCACCGAGAGGTTCACATCGTGGTTGGCGATGACGCCGGGGAAGGTCTTGGTGATGCCACGCAATTCGACCGCGAAGTCGCCGCGCGCTTGCGCTTGTTCCGACATGGTTCCCCTCGAAGTGATCGTCCAGTTATAGCAGAGAGCCCGGGTCGTGGACCCGGGCTCTCGCGTACTGCTGGTTGCGGAACGAGTCCGCCGGTTCCCGATCAGGGAGCCGTGGGGACCTCGATCTCGCCCGCGATGATCGCGGCCTTGATCTCGTCAAGCTGAGCGGCGATGTCGTCGACGTATCCACCGGAGGTGGCGTAGCCCACGCCGTCATTGCTCAAATCGAACACCTTGAAGCCACCGGAGGTGTCGCCACCGGCGACGGCCTTGATGGTCTCGCACACGGCCACGTCGACGCGCTTCAGCATCGAGGTGAGGATGTGCTTCTGAGCCTCGGGGTCACCGGAAGTGAGGTACTGGTCGCTGTCGACACCGATCGCCCAAGCGTCGGCCTCGATGGCGGCCTGAATGGTGCCCGCACCCGAACCGCCGGCGGCGGTGTAGATGATGTCGGCGCCCGCGGCGTACCAACCGGCGGCGATTTCCTTGGCGCCGTCGACGTTGCCCCAAGCGCTGTTGTCACCGGCGGGTCCGAGGTACGCAACCTCCACGACGATGTCGGGGTTGATGTACTTGGCGCCCGCGGTGTAGCCGGCCTCGAACTTCTTGATGAGGTCGATCTCCTGACCACCGATGAAGCCGATGGTGCCGGACTCGCTCTTCAACGCGGCGGCGGCACCGACCAAGAACGAACCCTGCTCCTCGGCGAACACCAGGCTCGACACGTTGTCGGCCTCGACCACGGAGTCGACGATGCCGAACGACACGTCGGGGTTGGCGGCGGCGACTTCACCCATGGGGTCGGTGAACATGAAGCCCACACCCACGATGACCTTGGCGCCACCTTCGACCAACAACTCGAGGTTGGCCTTGCGGTCCTCGTCGACGTTCGCCTCGAGTTCCTTGATTTCCGCACCGGTCGCTTCGGCGGCGCACTCGCCACCGAGGGCGGCCGAGTCGTTGAAGGTGCCGTCGCCTCGGCCACCGGTGTCGAACGCGATGCCGGCGATGAAACCGTCGGCCGCGGGAGCATCGGACGAAGCCGGTGCATCGGACGAGGCCGGGGCCTCGCTGCTGGTTGATCCGCCATCGTCGCCGCCGCAAGCCGCGGCGAAGAGGCCGAGAGCCGCCAGCGAAGCTGTCAGCAGTCGTGCATTCTTGCGCATGTGGTTGTTTCCTCCCCTAGGTCGCCGAACGGGGGTGTCCGACGAATTGGATGTCGAACCTTACCTCATCGGTACATCCCTACTGGTGACGACCCCGGTTCTGAATGGCTTCGCGGCGGGCGGCCACTTTTTCGGGGGAAAACTGGGCGTCGCGCCACTGGGCACCGTCGCGGGCCTCGATCTCCCAGCCGGCGGCTTCGGCGTGAATCGACGCGTAGGTTCGGCGAATCTGTCGCACCCCGGGCTGGTCGTTCCCGACGATGTCGAGAGCCAAGCGGCGGGTGAAAGCCATCAGGTCGCCGTGGGGCACCACGTGGTTGACCAGTCCGCGCTCCAGGGCCTCGTCGGCCAGCATGAAGTTGCCCGTCATGCTCATCTCGCGGGCTCGTCGCACCCCGACGGCCTGCGGCAACAGCACGGTGAGACCCCAACCGGGCATCACCCCGACGCGGGCGTGGGTGTCGCCGAACTTGGCGTGTTCCGACGCCACCAGGAAGTCGCAGTTCAGGGCCAACTCGAAACCACCGGTGATGGCGACGCCGTTCACCGCACCGATGAGTGGTTTGGTCAGGCCGGGAAACGGCCCACGCACCCCGTCGGCGTTGGGGCGACCGTCGGCGCCCGATCCGGATCCGAGGTTCTTGCCCGACGACCCCAACTCCTTCAGGTCGAGCCCCGCACAAAAGGCCGGGTCCGTGCCGGTGAGGATGATCACGTCGACGTCGTCGCTGGCGTCGGCCTGCTTCATGAGTCGCGGCATCATCTTGAGCACCTCGGAGGACAACGCGTTGCGGGCCGCCGGGCGGTTCAACGTGATGGTGGCGATGCGTTCGCTGACCTCCAGCAGAACCACGCTGTCGCTGTCGGTGAGAAGAGTCATGTTCTTTCGCTTTCGTCGGAAGTTTCGTCGATGTCGTTTCGTCGATGTCAGTCGGCGGGCAGGAAGGTGTACTTGACGTCGCCCATCTTGACGAGCATGGCGGCCACCCAGCCGCCGAGGGCCCCGAAGTGGTCGTCGAGCAACGAGCTGGCCCCGTCGGCCAACGATTCCTCGGACAGTTCGTACAGACCCTCGTAGGTGACCTCCACCGCGTGTTCGACGAGTTCCTCGTCGTCCAGATGAGTGGTCTCGAGGGTGAGACCCGCGCGCTCGAGTCGCCCATCTCCGATGAGGGGGCTGAGTTGTGGGAGAAATGACCGCACCAGTTCGAGGTCCGGTTGATCCTTGATGCGTTGGATGCGCAACACCACTTCCATCTCGATCGATGGTTGCTGGTCGAGCTTCTCGTCGACGTACCAACGTCGGTACGCGGTCTGGCTCCACGACGGCCAGTCGAAGGTGACGTGGGCGACCACGCGTGGCGGGAGTCCCTCGCCCGGAAGCCCGTAGCTGGTTTCCCAGGTGATGTCGCCCAACATCACGTCGACCTGGAAGTGCTCTTCGAACGCTTGACGCTCGAGAAAGGCGCGTTCGAAAGCGTCGCGAAGCGCGCTGATGACGTCGGTGAACACGTGGTCGATCATCGATCCCGACGCTACTTGCTGGTTCGCGCGGGAATTCCCTCAGGAACGGACGTAGATCCAGTCGGTGCCGCCGAATCCGTTCAGCATCACCAGTCGATTCCGTGGTCCCTTGGTGTCGGCGTCACCGGATTCGTATCCGGCGTCGCCGTTCCACATCATCACGTCCTGTCCGTCGGTGGTGCGGCCGGGACGGGTGACGTACGCGGGGGGATTCGAACGCCCGCGACGGATGACGTGGTGGTCGCCCGCTTCGTGCAGTTCGTGAAGAGTGACGATGGTGGGCGGAGCCATTGGTAGCTCGGCGGCCAGTGCCCGATCGGGGGCCATCCAGCGGTAGTCGACGATCTCGTGGTTGTCGATGGTGATGTCGCCGTCGTCGTGGGCGGCCACGAAGAACCAGGTCGTGAAGCGGGCCGGCGCCGACATCGGGGGCGTCCAGTGACTCCAGGGAGCCAGGGTCGCGCGATCGACCCGGGCCGAGACCTCCTCGTGGGCCTCCCGGATGGCGGCCGACATGGCCCGCGAATAGTCGTCGAGGCCCTCGTCGGCGTCGTCCACCCGTCCGCCGGGGAACACCCACATGCCGGCGAAGGCGCCCACGTCGCTGCGGCGCAACAACAACACCTCCAAACCACAGGGTGATCGTTCGGCGAGTCGCGTGAGGATGACCGTGGCGGCCGGGCGACTCTTGCGGGCCTTCTGCGCGGCCTCGTCGCTCTCGCCGTTCGACATGCACCAACACTAGGCGCGGTCGGAACGTCTGCGAGAATGCTCCGGTGACCGAATCGAACAGTCCTCTCGTCCTACTCGACGTGGCCGATGGTGTGGCCACCATCACCTTGAACAATCCCGCCGAGCGCAACACGCTCACCGCCCCCTTGGTGGCCGAGATCGTGGCGATCATGGATCGGGTGGAATCCGACTCGGCCATCGGTGCCATCGTGGTCACCGGTGCCGCGCCGGCCTTTTGCGCGGGGGCGAACCTGGGCAACCTGCAAACCAGCACCGCCGAGAGTCTGGGCAACATTTACGAGGGATTCCTGCGCATCGCGCGCAGCGAACTACCCACCATCGCGGCGGTGAACGGAGCCGCGGTCGGTGCGGGAATGAACCTCGCCCTCGGCTGCGACGTGCGCGTCGCGGCGCGACGGGCCCGCTTCGACACCCGATTCCTGCAGATCGGCATTCATCCCGGTGGTGGACACACCTGGATGTTGCGACGCATCGCCGGACCGCAGACGACCATGGCCACCGTGATCTTCGGTGAGATCGTCGATGGTTCCGAAGCCGAACGCCTCGGCATCGTTCACCGATGCGTGGAAGACGACCAGTTGATGAGCGTCGCTCACGCCATGGCGGCGCGGGCGGCCGCCGCGCCACGCGCGTTGGTCATCGAGACGAAGAAGACCATCAAGGCCATGGCCGACGTGAGTGAGCATCCCGACGCCGTGGCGCGAGAACTGACCCCGCAACTGTGGAGCACCCGTCAACCCTTCTTCGAGGAGCGCATCAAGGCCCTGCAGTCCCAGATCTCGTCCAAGAAATCCTGATCGGAAACCGACGTTCGTACCGGTGAACCGCCCTTGCAATTCGGCGAAAGTGTTGTACCTTTCGCTCAGGGGGAGTTCAACGGAACCAGAGGAGGGACCGATGAGCAAGCGCCATCGAAGCCAGGAAGCGGTACCGCTGCCGAGAGCCGAGTTGCGGGCCCACGCCCACGGCGAGCGCCACCGGGTGAAGAGTGAGTTGCACGAACTCGCCGACATGGTGAGTCACGGACTCGAACCCGACGACGCCGACGAGCCCGGCACCGAGTGGAAACCCGCGCATCATCACGACGCGGAACGAGCCGTCAAGAAACTCGACCATGGTCGCAAACTGCGGCATTGGAAGGTCAAGGAGTGGAAGCGTCGTACCGTGGTGCGTCGACAAAAGGCCGCCGCGTACCGCAACTGGGCCCAGTCGGCCTGATCACAACCACGCGGCCGCGAGTTCGTCGCGGCGCGCGGTCCATTCCTCGGAGGTGAAGCCGTAGCGCACGTGGTCCTCCCACGTGCCGTTGATCTCGAGGAAGCGCTCGGCGGTGCCCTCGTTGCGCAACCCCAACTTGGCCACCACCCGATGCGAGTTCGCGTTGCGGGGCACGATGCAGATCTCGAGACGATGCAGACCCAATTCCTCGAACGCGTATCGACTCAATACGACGACGGCCTCCGACGTGTAGGAATGTCCGGCTCGTGCTTGGTCGATCCAGTAACCGACGGAGCCGCCCATCATCGCCCCGCGCACGACGTTGTTGAGATTGACCTCTCCGGCGAAGGCGTTGTCGACGAACATGCCGAAGGCATAGGCGGTGCCGGACTGACGCTCGCGATCGCGCAACGCGCAACGGGCCGAGAAAGCCTCGCGATCGGTGCTGGGGTCGGGGGAGTTCGCGGGTCGGGACGGCTCCCAGACGGTGAGCCATTCGTGGTTCCGTCGACGCACCTCGGACCAGCCGGAGAAGTCCGGTGGAACCAGAGGACGCAACACGACCCGCCGCCCGTACAAACGGACGGCGGCGGTGCGCGCGGGATGGACGTCGTGGTGGCTCATCGTGCTGACTCCTCGAGCAGTTCAGCACAAATCCCGTCCATGATGTTGTGTGCCGACACGATGATCTCGTCGGCGTCCCACCGTCGGAGCAGTCCGACGAGCACGCACAAGCCACCGACGATGACGTCGGCTCGCTCGCGGGGCAAACCCGGGTTGTGCGCGCGGTCGTTCAAGGACTCGGTGGCCAGCGTGCGAAAGACGTCCTCGACGGCGTTTCGTTCGAACCGGAATCCGTGGACCCGTGAGGCGTCGAAGGTCGCCAGTCCGATCTCGACGGCCGCGGACGTGACGATGGTCCCGGCGACTCCGATCAGTTGACGCGCGCCCGCCATGGCCGGGATCGAGCGGATCATGTCGTCGAACAGGTCCTGCACGTCACCGATGGCGTTCAACAATTCCTCGGGACGGGGCGGATCGTGTTCGAGGTGTCGCTCGGTCAGGCGCACGGCGCCGACGTCGATGCTGTGCGTGTGGCGAAGTTCGACGTCACCGTACGCGAACTCCGTCGAACCTCCGCCGATGTCGATCACGACGTGGCCCATGGGGTCGGGGGTGAGGCCCGTGATCGCACCGCGATACGCGAGACGCGCCTCGTCGTGTCCACTGATCAGTTCGGGTCGACGACCGAGGACACTGGTCGCGCGGTCGAAGAACTCGTCGCGATTCGCCGCGTCGCGACACGCACTCGACGCCGAGACGCGCATCGGAACCGGGGTCGACGCACCGAACCCGGAAAGGATCGTCGCGTACCGATCGAGACAGGCCACCGTCCGATCGATGGCGTCCGGCGCGAGCGATCCGGACCGATCGACCCCGACGCCGAGACGCGTCACCTCGACGATCCGATGCAATGTCGATCCGTCGTTGTCCACCACCAACAGGTTGGTGGAGTTGGTGCCGATGTCGATGGCAGCCACGGGCACGATCAACCAACTCCTTCGGCCGGCGCGAGTCGACGTTCGACCCACCGACCCACCGGATCGTCACCACCGGCGAGGTGCCAGGCGTAATGCGCGTGCAGACACTTCACGCCCACCCGGGTGCCGGCCACGCCCCCCGACGGACGGGGCCCCACGTGGTCGTCGGCGATGTCGGCGTCGCGTTCCGATGCGTAGCGGTGGTGGGCGGCGGCCAGTTCGGCGGCATCGACTTCGGCTTCGGCCCGATCGACTCCGCCGTCGGCCTCGAGACGACTGACGAGGACGGTGATCGTCGGGTCGCACAGCCAGAACAAGGTGGGCATGGGGGTGCCATCGTCCATGAACGGCGCGTTGCGCAACACGACGGGATCTCCCTCGGGCGAACGCACCACCACTTCGAACCAACCGTTCGGACGACGACCCAAGAGGCGGGTGACCGCGTCGACGTCGACCGTGGCGGGCGCCGGTCGCGAATTCATGAACGACGACGCTTCACGAGGATCGATGCAACGATCGATTCGAGAATCCGCTCAGGCCTTCTTGCGACGGCGCGAGACGATCCTCTTGAGGAACAGTCCGAGCGCGGCCAATCCGGCGAGCAACGGGAGAATCCGCTTCATCATCGCGCCACCGGCGACATCCTGCAGATTCAGCGGTTCGGCGGCGGGACCCTCGATCTTGCGCACCTTGGGGAGCTCGCCCGAGTTGTCGGTCGCACTCGGGGCCGGCGCGGTGGTGTCGGCCGCCGGCGCGGTGGCGCCTTCGGTGTCGATCAAGGTGTTGAGATTGTCGGCGAACTGAGCGATGAGTTTCTCGCTGATGTCGGCCATCGCACCGCGACCGAACTGCGCCACCTTGCCGGTGATCGCCAGATCGGTGACCACGTTGCACTCGGTGGAAGTGTCCGACAGTGCGGTCAACTGAGCCGTGATGGTGGCCGACGCATTGCCCTTTCCGCCCGTGTCACGCCCCGAGGCCTTCAACGTGGCCTTGTAATTGGTGTCGTCGCGCTCGGCGAACTGGGCCTCACCCTTGAATTGGGCCACGATCGGTCCGACCTTGATCTTCACCACGCCCTTGTAGACGTCGCCGTCGACTTCTTGAAGCTGGGCTCCGGGCAGACACGGCGCGATGCGCTCGAGGTCGGTGAGGATCTTCCAGGTCTCGGCGATCGATTGATTGACGGTGATCGAATGATTCAGGTCCATGGGGCGAGGTCCTCCTGCGTGTCGATGTCAGCCGCGGAACCATCGCAGGCTACTTCGCGAACGAGTTCGGGGCGTAGGCGCATGAGTTCCCGTGCACCGACGTCACCGGTCGTTGGTAACAGCGGCCACACCTCGGCCTCGAGTCGAACCGGATTCCCGCGAATGCCGTCGTAGGTGGCCACCGCGATCGGTGACTCGGTACGTGCCACGTCGCGCCAGGCGGTGGCGGTGACGAAGGGCTGATCACCGAGTCCGATGACGGCCACGTGCGAGCCGAGTTCGGCGACCGCGCGCAAACCGACGCTGATGGATGTCGCTTGGCCTCGAGCCCATTCGGGGTTGTGGCGCACGACGATGGTCGGGTCGTCGAGATACGAGGGCGGGATCTCGACGGCACCGGTGACCACCACGATGGAATCGAAGCGTGCGGCGCGAACGGCGGCCAGTGCGGACTCGAGGACGGTTCGGCGGCCCAAGGGAGCCAAAAGTTTGTGGGTGGGGCCATCAAAGCGGGTCCCCGCTCCCGCGGCAAGCAGCACGGCCACGCCCGATCCGGACGTCGTCGGCGGCAGATTCATGTCCCCATCATGCTCCGTGACCTGCGGGTTTTCGGGGTCTGAGGCGGGAGGCACAGGCTCCGACTGGAATTATGTCGGTCCCGCGACAAATGTGTCAGTTGTGTTGCGAAACCACCGTCCCTATCGTGTTCGGATGCCCGAAACCGATGGTCAACCCCTGCAGGGCAATCGGCGAACCCGACGAGCCCGTGTTGTGGGCTCGGCCATGGCCGTGGCTCTGACCCTGGTCGTGACCTTCGCGTGGGGTGGAATGTCAACCGTTTCGGCCGCGCCGGCGACTGTGGTTCCGGCGACTGTTCGGCTGAACGACCCCATCGCCGAAATCGCCATTCGTGCGCTGTCCCTCCTTCGTCGCGACATCGCCGGGGGCGACGCGTTGTCCGCGGAATACGTCGCGGCGCGGGCCGAACTGGCCACGGAGGTGGGGGCGCGACTGTGGACGCCGGGGGAACAGTTCGAACTGGCATGGAGCCGAGCGGATCGTGAGCACCAGGTGGCGGTTCTGGGGGCTCTCACCCAACTGGGGGTCCCGTACAAGCGCAACGCCTCGCTGCCCGGAGTCGGGTTCGATTGTTCGGGGCTTACCACGTTCGCATGGTCGATGGCCGGTTTCCAGTTGCCACGTAATTCCACCGCCCAGATCCGTGCCGCCGAACCACGCACCTGGGACACGGCGCAAGCCGGAGATCTGGTGCGTTACCCCGGCCACGTGATGATGTGGCTCGGAGTGGGAAAGGCCATCATCCACTCGCCTCGGTCGGGTCGCGTCGTCGAGATCAAGTTCATGGCGAACTACTCCATGAAGCGGAGCAAGGTCGGAGATCCGACGGAGTGACGTGTCGGGGTTCCGACGGAGATGGGACGATCAGGCCGGCGGTTGGAAGCGCGCCGGATCGACGGTGTCCTCGACCCTCACCGTGCGCACGGACAAATCGGCGACGTCCATCGTCGCGATGACGCCGTAATCCTCGAAGACGCAATACGTCTTGGTTCGCGAGGCACCCTGGGTGTCGATCACCGAGAAGTCGGCACAACGACTCGCACGACCCACGTCGGTCGTTCCTTCGTAGCCCGTGGCCGGACCGATCGCGACACGGGCGTCCTGACGGATTCGCTCGATCGCCGACTGCTTGAAGAACGTGGACGTCAACTGACGATCGGAGATCCGGGTCTCGTCGATGCCCGTTGCGCACTCGAACGTCGTCGTGGAACAGGTGGACGTCGTGCCCTCGGCGGTGAAGAGATAGCGGGTGTCGCCGATCTCGACACTGGTTCCCAGAATCTCATCGGTGGCGATCACGGCACGGGTCGTTTGCCCGCCGAATTTGGTGACGATCTCGTACTCGATGGTGAATGCTGTCGTTGCCGTCGTCGCCAGAGCCGTGACGACGTCGGCCGCGGCGGGGTCGTCGAGGGGAACGATCGTGTCGGCCGGTTCGAGCGTCGGTCGGGATCCGGTGAAACACGACGAAAGAGTGAGGGCCAGAACCACGGTCGCGACCGATGTCGAGGTGAATCCGCGCACGTTCGCAAGCACCTCGTCAGCCTATGGTTCGCCGTGAACAACCGTGTTGGTCGTAGCGTGACGACCGTGATTCAACTCGACGCCTCGACAGTCCTTCTGCAATGGGCCGTCGGGGGAATGTTCGGCTGTTGGTTCACCACCCGTCATCGCGAGGTCGGACTCGGATACGGCTGGTTGCTTCGCGGGACCTACGTCGTGATGGCCGTCGGCGCGTTCTTGTTCTCGGGCACCTCGGCCGACGGAACGGCGGAGTCGATCCGCGACATCGGAAGCTTGGTCGTCGCCGTTGCGTGCCTCGTCGCCCTCGCTTTCAGCATCGCCCGGCGCCGCGCTGGTGTGCGCGGGTTCGATGAACGACACGATGAACGAAGCGCTCGCGTG
>JAURHL010000350.1:0-295 GCA_030833305.1 Acidimicrobiales bacterium
GCACTTGCCGAGATCGGAAACATCTATACCCGCATCATGAACCCGACTCAGGGTGTTCTTGAGGCACGACTGTCGTCACTCGAAGGTGGCATCACAACTGCAGTTGGTCTGCCTGGCGCACTTGCAGTTAGTTCGGGTCAATCAGCAGAGTTGTTGGCGATTTTGACACTCGCTGAGGCTGGCGCGCACATTGTTGCGTCACCAAGTTTGTACGGCGGCACCTACAACTTGTTTCACTATACGTTGCCAAAATTTGGCATAGAAGTAAGTTTTGTCGAAGACCCAGACAATCTTG
>JAURHL010000350.1:305-578 GCA_030833305.1 Acidimicrobiales bacterium
AATCTTGATCAGTGGCGCGCAGCGATCAAGCCAAACACAAAAGCGTTTTACGGTGAAGTTTTGGCGAACCCACGCAACAACGTGCTTGACATTGAAGGCATCGCAAAAGTTGCCCATGAAAACGGTTTGCCGTTGATCGTCGACAACACAGTGCCAACACCATATTTGATTCGACCAATTGAATGGGGCGCAGACATTGTCGTGCACTCGTTGACGAAATTTATTGGCGGACACGGCACGAGCATCGGTGGCGCAATTATTGATGGCGGCACG
>JAURHL010000351.1 GCA_030833305.1 Acidimicrobiales bacterium
CGTCGAAGAACAAGAGATCGAGATCGAGAGTTCGCGGACCCCAGTGCACGATCCGCTCACGTCCGGCGTCGGCCTCGATGCGATGCAGCCACCGTAGAAGTGCATACGGATCGAGTTCGGTCTCGAGTACGACGACCATGTTCAAGTAGGCGTCTTGATCGTCTGGACCGCCCACCGGATCGGTCTCGAACACCTGCGACTGAGCAACAACGCTCTCGCCGAGTCGCTCGACTGCGAAGCGAAGATGAGCCTCACGACGACCGAGATTGCTCCCGAGGGCGACGATCGCTCGATGACGCGTGGTACTCGAGACCTCGGCTCGCACACGTCGAATACGAACGGCAGTCGAGTCGATCTGCTCGGGTATCGGCGGTTGCAACTTGGTGAGGGTCAGTTCGACGGCTCGGACAAGGGGGAAGGACAACACCACCTCGGCCATGTGCTGAGCCAGCCGTTCGAGCAAGAGGTATTGGGTGTCACGTGCCAGGTTCGCCAGTGCGACCGCCACTTCTCCGTAATGAACCGTCTGCTCGAGATCGTCCGACGATCCGGCATCGTGCAGATCGATCTCCATGTC
>JAURHL010000352.1 GCA_030833305.1 Acidimicrobiales bacterium
GCCGGCTGAAAGCTAAATACAATGGACTTGGCCTCATTGTCATTGACTATTTGCAATTGATGAGTGGCAACAACAGTGAGAGTCGTCAACTTGAAGTGAGTGAGATCAGCCGTAACCTCAAAATTTTGGCTCGCGAACTTGATGTGCCAGTCATTGCATTGAGTCAGTTAAGTCGTCGTCTCGAAGATCGTCAAGACAAGCGTCCGCAGTTGTCAGACTTACGTGAGTCAGGTTCACTCGAACAGGACGCCGACATCGTGATGTTCTTGCACCGACCGGAAATGTATCGCAATGAAAAAGGCGAGAGTTCAGAGAACGCCGAAAAGGGTGTCGCCGAAGTCATTATTGGTAAGCACCGCTCGGGTCCGACTGGCAATGTGAAGTTGGCGTTCTTCGGTGAGTTCACCAAGTTCCGCAATATGGCGAAGAATTTCCATGCCGATTCGCCATACGACACTCACAACTGAGAAGTTTGGTGTGATCAGCCCGCTGGTATGACGAGAGCGTCACCTTCGGGTTGCCAAATTTTTGCACCAAACTGTTTTTCCATGGGTGGATTTGGGTCAAGCAAC
>JAURHL010000353.1 GCA_030833305.1 Acidimicrobiales bacterium
AGCGGACTCAATCACCTCACCAAAGCTGAAGCAATGGCGGGATACGCCGCATACAAGAAGGTTCCAGCACCTAAGTTGGCCAACCTTCTTTCTGGTGTGCTCATGATCCTCGGTGGTCTTTCAGTAATCCTCGGTGTTTACGCAGACCTCGGAGCATTGGTATTGGCAATCTTGCTCGTTGCAATGGCACTGAAGATGCACGACTTCTGGAACGCACAAGGCGAAGCTAAGCAGCCAGAAATGATCGGCTTCATGAAGAACATCTCAATGGCCGGTGGTGCATTGTTCTTATTTGCAGTTGCTGCAATGCAAGACTCAAACATTGGACCAGCACTTGGCAGCAGCCTCTGGTCAATCGCACCATAAGTTGCAGTTCTGCGGATAATCCGCACAGAAATTCGAAAAGGGCGGCCCGCACGGGTCGCCCTTTTTGCTATTTCAGGTTCAGCCACTCTTCTTCGCTACGACCAAGTTCCGTCAGACGCTTCTTCACCGACAGCGGAACCTCAACGAAGTTTCCTGCTTTCACTTTTGCGGCCAACGCGCCGTTTTCATCCCACATATGACATGTG
>JAURHL010000354.1 GCA_030833305.1 Acidimicrobiales bacterium
GCATCAGTAACTGATCAAACGGGCGCGTCCATGTGGCGCAGCGGCAACTGCTGGTCTGGCAAGTTGTCCCACATGTCTGCAAGCATGCTTTCGCGCATCGCTCGTGCTTGTGGATCACTCCATAGATTGACATGTTGAAGCGGGTCGTGCGTGAGGTCGTAGAGCTCACCGTCACCTGCTTCATTCATCGAACCGGGCAATGCTGCAGTGCAGACCCAATTATCACGACAAATCGTGCGCAGATGAACAATTTTGCCGAACAACACACTGTCCCATTCGGTGAGCACGCGTTCATGCCCAAGTGTTTCGGCATCGCTATTTGTGTGTGGCAAGCGAGGTGCTTCGACGTAACTGGGTTGTTCAAGTCCGGCAATGTGGGCAAATGTTGCAGCCAGTGAAACCAAACCAACCGGTGCGCTTACTCGCGCAGGTTCAATGTGTGAACTTGGAGCAGGACGCCAGATCAACGGCAATCGCATGAGCGAATCCACGTGATACGGGCCTTTGAACAAAAAGCCAAAATCTCCTTGAAATTCGCCATGATCCGTGGTGTACAGCACATCAAGATC
>JAURHL010000355.1 GCA_030833305.1 Acidimicrobiales bacterium
TGACGAGTACGAGGGCAGCAACGGCTGCGGCACTGAACAAGAGCGCGCCATATTGCCCGACTTTTCCTGACTGGAGCGGCTGCACTGCCCCACCGACACCCTTGGTCACCTTGCCAGAGTTGTTCACCGTTCCATCGACGAGTCGCTGGTCGACGACGCGATAAAGCCAGCCAGACGCGCCACGCGATCCCTTCGACACTCCATGGAGCACGCCGTCGAGAACGTTCTGGTTGAACCAGTACGCCGCTGCAGCAATCGGACCAGCAACGGCCCGCACGATCACATTCTCATAGAGTGCGTCCAAGTAGTACTTGTTGACCAGCAGACGATGTCCCGCTCCCAGCAGCTTGTTGCGCTGAGTCAAGCCAACCAGCGCAGGATTGCGCTTCGTGAACAGCGCAACGCTGAGCAACCAGCTCAGCACGATGCCAGCGAACACGATGCCAAGAGACAACGCGGCCTTCGACCACTTGAACTTGGCGTGTTCCAGCTGCGGCGCAAAGCACACACCCTTCTCGGGAACCTCGCTACCACACGGGGACTTACTGTGTCCCTCCTCGGCAGCGGGC
>JAURHL010000356.1 GCA_030833305.1 Acidimicrobiales bacterium
CCTCATCACCATCGTCGACGATGGTGTGACCGGTCACCTCGTTGCCGACCGCAGCCCCGACGTTTTTGCGAGCCACGTCGACCGCATTCTCGCCAACCCGATCGACGCCGCGGCGATGGGCGCACGGGCCGCAGAAAAGGCTCGTCGCTACACGTGGAGTTTCGCCGCAGCACGTCTGCGCCGCGCGTATTCCGATGTGACATCGCGCGACCGAGTCGTTTGTCGGTAGTCATGAGTGAAATCTGGGCCGACGCCGATCGGGGCATTCTCGCCCGACAGATCGACGAGTGGCTGGCGACGTACAAGGAGAACAACTCCCTGTGCCTGGCCGTCGGGCGCGACCCCGACGACGACATGCACTGGTTCGTGCGCATGAAAGGCGAGGAGAAGGAGTTCACCACCGTGTGGCTCACCCTCGGCCAACGAACGCTGCAGTACGAGACCTACGTGATGCCGGCTCCCGAGGAGAACGCCGCCGAGGTGTACGAGCAGGCGTTGCGGCGCAGCAACAAGATGGTGGGCGCCGCTTTTTCGATCGGTATCGAAGACGCACTCTTCCTGCGCGGT
>JAURHL010000357.1 GCA_030833305.1 Acidimicrobiales bacterium
CGTGATGGTCGACAACGGCTCGCTCGACGACGTGACCGATCGCGTGCGACGCACCATGCCACGGGTGCGCATTCTCGAGCCACTCGCCAATCTCGGTTTCGCCGGGGGTTGCAACCTCGGCTTACGGGCGCCGGCGGTCGGTGGATTCGAACCCGATCTCTTCGCGCTGGTGAACAACGACGCGACCGTCGCCCCCGGTTGGCTGCGTGAGATGCAGCGCACGATCGCGACCGCCGACGACATCGGCGCCGTGAGCGCCAAGATGCTCTTCGCCGACCGGTTCACCAGTGCCGAGTTCGAGATTCTTCCCGTCAATGCGGCCGACTCGGCCCGCCCCGACACTTCGTCTTCGATGTGTTTCACTGCGGTGCGGCTCGACGGTCGGAAGTCCGACCGAATCTCGTTCGACGAGGGAGTGTTCGGCTTGCAGCAAGCCGAAGATCCGACCCAGCACGACATGCAGCGCTGGACCTCGGCTCGGGGATCGATTCGCATCGCGCACGGTGAGAGCGGCGAGCCGGTCGATCAGGTCCTGAGCGTTCAGCTCCGTGCACGCGAGCCACTCCG
>JAURHL010000358.1 GCA_030833305.1 Acidimicrobiales bacterium
AGCCGTGGATGATGGCCTGACAGACCTCGTCGTCGAGATCGCGCCAGGGCGTGTTCGGGTCGAACTCGTAGGCCTCGGCGAGACCGGCGATCACCGATCGGCGCAGATGCCCCGAAGGGTCGCCCCACGGAAGGATCACCCCCTCGAGGATGGTCAGGCTGGGATCGGCCGTGAGCAGCTCCGGATTGACCTCCTTGCGCGTCCCCAGGCCGTCGCACTCCTCGCACGCGCCGAAGGGCGAGTTGAAGGAGAACTGTCGGGGCTCCAGCTCCGCCAGGCTCGTGCCGCAGCTGCCGCACGCATAGTGCTCGCTGTAGACGTGCACTACGAGTTCGTCGCCCCGTCCGTGCTCGAGAACCTCGATGACCCCCTCGCCCGCGCGCAGCGCGGTCTCGACCGAGTCCGCGATCCGGTCGCGATCACGTGCCCGGATCACGAGCCGGTCGACCACCACCGCGATATCGTGGTTCTCGTAGCGGTTGAGCTTCGGCGGATCGGTGAGGTCGTACGTCTCGCCGTCGACCCGTGCGCGCACGAATCCGTCCTTCCGCGCCTTCT
>JAURHL010000359.1 GCA_030833305.1 Acidimicrobiales bacterium
GGGCGCCACCCGAGTTGTAGTAGGCGTAGTCCTCGACGACTTTGCCGTTGAGCAACGTGGTGTCGCTCCGGCCTTGCCAGTCGAACCCGGTTTCGCCGGCGGTCAACGTGACGTCGGCGGTCGACACGTCGTCACGGTCCTCGTAGGTGGACACGACAAGCTCGACGTAATCGGACGTTGCGATCGTGCCGCCCTTCGTGCCGGTAACGAACCGTTCCCAGATCGCCGCGTTGCCTTTCGCGGCGGCCAGGTACAACTGGGCGACGTTGAGCACGTTCAGACTGTCGACGCTGCCGCCGTTCTGGTAGTCGGCGAACTGTTCCCCGCCGATCGTCGTCGTCGCGTAGGTAGTGAAGTACGGCAACGTCGTCGAGAAGATGCCGCCCGTGTCGCCTAGCCAGTTCAGAATGAGCTGCGGGTTACGGACGGCGGTTGTAAGCCGGTACGGCTGCCCGGTGTCGACGTTCCATGTGTTCGTGATCTGCGACGTCGCTCGAGCCATCAGATACAAGCCGGCTGCGACAGCGTTCACGGTGATGAGCCGGGTGGTGATCTG
>JAURHL010000035.1 GCA_030833305.1 Acidimicrobiales bacterium
CGCCCGTCCGATCATCGGCCGGGACGGTCGGATCGTTGAGGAGGCGCCCGAGGGCCTGTCGGCCGAAGGTGCCGAGAAGTACGCGACCCTTGTGGGTGCGACCGTGTTCACCGCCAAGGAGCGGGTCGTCGAGATGCTCCAGGCTTCGGGCGAACTCGTGGGCGATATTCGTCCGATCACGCACCCGGTGAAGTTCTTCGAGAAGGGCGATCGACCGCTCGAGATCGTCACCAGTCGTCAGTGGTACATCCGCAACGGCGGCCGTGAAACCGAATTGCGCACCCACATGCTCGGCCGTGGTGATCAGTTGGTGTGGCATCCCGATCACATGCGCCATCGCTACGCGAACTGGGTCGAGGGACTGAACGGCGACTGGCTCATCAGTCGTCAGCGCTACTTCGGTGTTCCCATCCCCGTGTGGTACCGGCTCGACGAGAACGGCGAAACCATCCACGATCGGCCGATCACGCCCGACGAAGCGTCGTTGCCCATCGACCCCTCCACCGACGTGCCACCGGGATTCACGGCGGACCAACGCAACGTGGCCGGCGGCTTCACCGGCGACCCCGACGTGATGGACACCTGGGCCACGTCGTCGCTCTCGCCGCAGATCGCCGGCTGCTGGGAGGACGACGCGGATCTGTTCGCTCGCGTGTTCCCCATGGATCTGCGGCCGCAGGGTCACGACATCATCCGCACCTGGTTGTTCAGCACGGTGGTGCGCTCGCATTTCGAGCACGATTCGCTGCCGTGGTCGAACGTGGCGTTGTCCGGTTGGATCCTCGACCCCGATCGCAAGAAGATGTCGAAGTCGAAGGGCAACGTCGTCACGCCCGTGGATCTGTTCGAGAAGTTCGGAAGCGACGCCGTCCGTTACTGGGCGGCCTCGGCGCGGCCGGGCGTCGACACCGCGTTCAGCGAGGAGCAGATGAAGGTCGGTCGCAAGTTGGCCACCAAGTTGCTCAACGCCAGCAAGTTCGTGCTCACGTTCCCCGAACCGGGTTCGGAAGCGATCGTGTCGAACGAGATCGACCGCGCGATGTTGGCCCGCGTGGCCGACACGGTGAACGAGGCCACCGACGCGTTCGGGCAGTACGACTACGCACGGGCACTGGAACGAACCGAAGCATTGTTCTGGTGGTTCTGCGACGACTACGTGGAACTGGTGAAGGGTCGTGCCTACGAGAGTCAGGGCCGCGATCAAGCCGCGTCGGCGCAACTCGCGTTGCGACTGGCGCTGTCGACCCTGCAGCGACTTCTGGCACCCTTCATCCCGTTCACCACCGAAACCGTGTGGCGCTGGTGGCAGAGCGGTTCGGTGCACCGGGCGTCGTGGCCCACGATGGCCGAGTTGGGTGACGTCGGCGATGCGACGGTGCTCGCGCCCATCGGCGAGGTGTTGGCGCAGGTGCGACGCGCCAAGACCGAAGCCAAGACCTCCCAGAAGACCGCCGTGGCATCGGCCGTGATCTCGGGGAGTCCCGCGGAATTGTCCGCGGTCGAAACCGGTCGAGCCGATCTTTCCGAGGCGGGCAGTGTGCAGGCATGGAGCCTCGTCGAGGGTGTCGGACCGTTGAGCGTCACAGTCGTGCTGGCACCGTCCGACCCCCAATGACGACTCGATAGCGGTAGTTTTTGACCCTTGTGACCGAGGTTCAGCCACCCCACGACGACGAACCCGTCGTCGGCGACGAGACCTTGAACCAACTCGCGCGACGACGACCCGATCCGGCACCGAAACGTCGCCGTACCTGGCCCCAACGACTCGTTCTGAGTTTGAACATCTTCGTGGTCGTCGCCTGCTTCGGAACCGCCATCGGCATCTACTACGGCAACGAGAAGGCCAACGACCGGCGAGTGGTGTCCATCATCGGTGCCGACGGTGGGCCGGCTCTCACCTTGCCCAGCACCACGGTCGCCCTCGCTGAGGATGGTTCCGTGGTGTCCACGGAGGCCCCGGTGCTCGTCGACGTGACGGCCAAGAACTTCCTCATCACGGGCAGCGACAACGGAGCCTGCGTCGACCCCGACTCGCCGTACGCCGCTGCCTTCGGAAATCGCAACGGGCTCGGCGAGCGTGCCGACACCATCATGATCCTGCGCCTCGACCCCAAGACGAATGCCGCCGCGGTGCTCTCCTTTCCCCGAGACATGTGGGTTCGCATCGGCGGTACCAAGCGCATGGGGCGTATCAACAGTGCGTTCAACGCCGACGACCCGAACACGCTCATCCTCACGATCTGGGACAACTTCGGCATTCTCGCCGACCATTACGTGAACATCGATTTCTGTGCCTTCAAGCAGATCGTCGACGCCGTCGGTGGCGTACGTGTCCCGTTCGCCACGCCCGTGCGCGACAAGAACACGAATCTGCTGATCGAGGTCGCCGGTTGCCACACCTTCAGTGGCGAGGAGGGCCTGGCGTACGTGCGGTCGCGCCACTTCAAGTACTTCGACCCCAAGAAAAAGGAATGGATCGAAGACCCCGCCGCCGATCGCGGACGCATCTCGCGCCAGCAGGACTTCCTGCGGCGCGCCATTCAGAAGGCCCTCGACAAGAGTGCGGGAAGTCCGGCGGTCGCCAAACAATTGATCGACGCCGGTATCCAGAACGTGATCCTCGACGCGAACCTGACGACGGGCAAGTTGCTCGATTTGGCCACGGCGATGAAGAACCTGGACCCGACGACGATGCGCACCTACCAGGTCGAAGGGCGTGGCGTGGACAAGAGCGGTCAGTCGGTGCTCGAGCCAATGTTGAAGTCCGACAGCATGAAGGCCGTGTTGGCCGTGTTCCAAGGCAAGGCTCGTCTGGTCGACGCTCCCGAGCAAATCTTCGAGATGGCGACCACCTCCGTTGCCCCGGTCACATCCGCCGCCCCCGGAACCCCGATGCCGGGATCGACGGCCAAGCCGGGCGCGACCACCACGACCTCGTCACTCGTCCCCGTGTACGTGGATGAGAACACCTACGGCATCCTGCCTCCCGACGACCCCGCCTGTCGCTGAATCTTCGGCTAACCCAGCACCTCTCGCAACGCGCCGGGAACATCGGTCGGACCGTCGATCACCGCCAACCGGGCCCCAACTTGCCGCGCCAGCACCCGCGCCTCCGCGTCGTCACCGGCCGGGGCCAAGATGACCACTTCCTCCAATGAGCGCGCGGCCGCCACCACGTCACCTTCCACCGTGGCCCGGCAGTCGCTCAACACGATGGTGATGCGACGACCCGCCCGGGTCCGCGACAGTTGCTCGCCCGCGGCGCGCAACGCCCCGGCCAGATCGGTGGTGCCGAAACCACGCAATGACAGCACGTCGTTCACCACCTGCTCGCCCGACTTCGTGGAGTTCTGACTCTTGGCCACCACCACGTCCTTACCGAACGCGATCACGCTGTAGTCATCGGGGCTTCGCCACGCCACCGCGGCCGCGGCCATGGCCGAGGTCGCCAAGGGTTTACCACCCATGGAGCCGCTGCGATCGACGAGCAACGCGATCGCCGTCGACGGGCGCACCCAACCGCGCACTTTCAATCCGTCGGCGTCGACGGCACGCCTCTCGGCACGGGCACCGATGATCTCCTCCATCGACGCATCGAGGTCGATGTCGCCGTCCTCGGGTCGATACGGCATGGTGGCCATCTTGCCGATACCACGAGGCCGCACCGGTCCGCGCTTCGAGACGTCCAGGAACAATCGCCCCGCGAGACGTTTGGCCAGTTCGCGCAACTTCGGATCGGTGGCACCGGTCAGATCGGCCAACAGGGCCAACATCGCGTCGGCGTCCTCCTCCATCGCCTCGTCGACGGCGTTCTCGTCGATCTCACCCACCTCCGGCGACACCTGTTCGAACTGATCGTGCCGCGCCAACTCACGGCGTGACATCGTCTTCTTGGAGGCCTCGTTCACCGCCTCGTCGGCGGCGTCGCCTTCCTTGGCTACCGGGTCGCCCCCGACGGGGCGCTCGCTTTTCCCGACTCACCGACCGGCGCGGGATTGAACACCTCGTTCCACAACTCGGTGATGATCTCCTCGCTCGTGCGCGAACTTCCCTCGCGCACCCGCACGCGTCCGGACAACGCCACCAACGCGGCGTCGAGCGACACGGCCGGATCGTTCACGTCGCTGGAGCGCACCGCTGCCAACGACGACGCCACAGCGGACATGTCGATCGCACCACGAACCGACGAACCCACGCGCAGATCGGCGTGCACTCGGGTGCGCCGCACCAGTTCGACCACCTTGTCGAGCCAACCCTCCGGCAAACCATCGACACCACGGGCGGCGATGCGGGTCTCGACCGCGGCCGATTGGTAGCCCACGGAGACACGACACACGCGGTCGTACACGGCGCCACTGATGCGCGCGGTTCCGACCGCGTCGAAGGGGTTCATGGCCGCCACCAAACGGAAGCCGGGATTCGCGACCACGCGTCCGTATCGAGGCACGTTGAGTTCGCCCTCGCTCATGACGGTGATGAGCACGTTGAGCGTTTCCTCGGGGATGCGATTGATCTCCTCGACGTACAACAGCGAACCATCGCGCATGGCGGTGACCAACGGGCCATCGACGAACACGTCGGCCTCGTAGCCGTCGGTCAGCACCCGTGCCGGATCGAAGTGGCCGACCAGACGGGCAGGAGTCAACTCGGCGTTGCCCTCGACGAAGACGAAGCCGATACCGAGACCTCCGGCCACCGCGCGCAACAGCGTGCTCTTGCCGGTTCCCGGCGGGCCCTCGAGCAGCACGTGTCGATCGGCGTCGAGAGCGGCCACCACCAGTTCGACCTCGCGGCGACGACCGATGACGACGTCGTCGAGCGACGCGATGAGCGCGGAGACGGGGGTGGTCACTTCAGGATGACGCCACGGATGTTGGTGCCCTCGCGCATGGCCTCGTAGCCCTCGTTGATCTGGTCCAGGGTGTAGGTCTTGCTGATGAGCTCGTCCAACTTCAACTGCCCGGCGCGGTACATGTCGAGCAGGGCGGGAATGTCGGCGCGCGGGTTCAGCGAGCCGAAAATGGTTCCCTTGATCTCCTTGTTCCACATGGCCAGGTTGAACAGGTTCACGCTGGCGGTCTCGCTGGTCATCGGTGAGATGGCGGTGACGACGACGGTGCTGCCCTTGCCGGCCAGGTTCATGGCCTCGCCCATCATCTCGCCGTGCAGAACGCCGGGGGTCATGATGACGCGATCGGCCATCTGTCCGTAGGTCATCTCCATGACCGACAACATGGCGTCGGCCATCGACGGGAAAGTATGGGTGGCGCCGAACTCCATGGCCTTCTCGCGCTTGAACTCGACGGGGTCGATGGCGATGATGCGCTTGGCGCCGGCCATGCGCGCACCCTGAACGGCATTGATGCCGATGCCACCGATACCCACCACGACGACGGTGTCGCCGGGCTGGGTGCCGGCACGATTGGCGGCCGAACCCCAACCGGTGGCCACACCACACGACACGAGGGCCACGCACTCGAGCGGGATGTCCTTTTCCACTTTGATGATCGACTGCTCGCTGACGCAGGCGTACTCCGAGAACGTGCCGACCTTGGCCATCAGCGTGACGGGCTTGCCGTTCACGAAGTGACGGTGCGTGTCGTCGGTGATCATTCCACCGACGAAGGTCTTGGCACCGTTGTCGCACAGGTTCTGACGCCCGGTCGAGCAGTAACGGCAACGGCCGCACGACGGCACGAAAGACGCGGACACGTGATCACCGACAGCGACGCTGGTGACCCCGGGACCGACCTCGACCACCACGCCGGCACCCTCGTGGCCCCCGATGATGGGGAAGAAACTCTCGATGCCCATGAGGGGCCACACTTCTTCGGGCGGGACCATGTCACCGGTGACGAGGTGCTCGTCGCTGTGGCAGAGGCCGGCGGCCTTCCAGTGCACCAACACCTCGCCGGTCTTGGGCGGATGGATCTCGATCTCCTCGATCTTCCATTCCTGATTGAGGCCCCACAGGACCGCGGCCTTGGACTTACGGATTCCGGACATGGTTCGCTACCCCCTGCGCGGACGACCCTCGTCCGGCACCCCGAACGCTAGCCACCACGGGCCGGAACGCCCCAGACGAACCCGAAGCGGGGGCGGTGGCGAGCCACCGGATCAGTAGACCAGCACGCCTCGGATGTTCTCGCCCTTGCGCATGGCCTCGTAGCCCTCGTTCACGCCCTCCAGCGGATAGGTGCGGGTGACCAGACCGTCGAGGTCCAACTGGCCCTCGCGGTACAGACCGGCCAACTTGGGGATGTCGGCGCGCGGGTTGCCCGATCCGAAGAGCGAACCCACCACCTGCTTCTCCATGAGGGTGATGTCGAGCATGTTCATGCTGGCGCCCATCTCGAGCGCCGGGTGGATGTTGGTGACCACCACGCGTCCGCGCTTGGCGGCCAGCGCCATCGCCTCGTGCATCACCGAACCCTGTCCGACACCCATGGTCATGATGACCTTGTTCGCCATCGTGCCCCAGGTGATGTCCTGCAGCAGGGCCACAGCTTCGGTCATGCTGGTGGCGGTGTGCGTGGCACCGAACTCCATGGCTTTCTCGCGTTTGAACTCCACGGGGTCGATGGCCACGATGCGCTTGGCGCCGGCCAATTTGGCGCCCTGGATCGCGTTGGCACCGATACCACCGACGCCGACCACCACCACGGTGTCGCCGGGCTTGGTCTCGGCCGCGTACACCGCCGAACCCCAACCGGTGACCACACCACACCCCAGCAGACACACCTTGTCGAGGGGCAGGTCCTCGTCGACCTTGATGCAGGACGCCTCGTTGACCACCGTGTGCTTGGCAAAGGTGCCGAGCAGACACATGAGGCCCAGATCCTGACCGCGCGCGTGGTGACGCGCGCCGCCGTCGGTGATCTGCCGTCCGCCGCCCATCAAGGCGCCGAGATCGCACAGGTTCTGATGGCCGGTCGAACAACTGCGGCAGCGACCGCACGAAGGAATGAACCCGAAGACCACGTGGTCGCCGGGAGCCAGCCAACTGACACCCTCGCCAACCTTGCGCACGATCCCCGCACCTTCGTGACCGCCGATGATGGGCAGGGCGAAGGGCAGGTCGCCCGTGACGAGGTGTTCGTCGCTGTGGCACATGCCCGAAGCCTTCATCTCCACCAACACCTCGCCCGGTTGGGGATCGTCGAGCTCGATCTCCTCGACGCTCCACGGCTGGTTCATCTCCCACAAAATGGCGGCCGAAGACTTCATGATTCCCCCTGGAATGTTCCGGGCGGACGCCCCCTGGCGACCGCCAACTCCTAATGGAACGGTAGTCGGTGTCGGACGGGGCCGTTGTACGCTTGACACATGGACAACCCGATCGCTCCCGCCACCACGTCCTCCGACACGTCCGTCACTGCCCCGACCGCGCCGGTGAACACCTCCTCGGTGAACGACACCGTCATCGACAGCGACCTCCTCGTCGAGGAGATCAGCATCGATGGCATGTGCGGCGTCTACTGAGCACCCCACCGCGGAACCCGTCGTGACCGTCGCTCTCGACTCCTCGCTCGAGTTGCATCCCCAGGTCGCGGTACGGCCCGAACCGTTCGGTGCCCTGGCGTATCACTACGGCAACCGCCGGCTGATCTTCCTGAAGCACCCCGACGTGGTGCGCGTCGTGCAGCAGTTGGCCGAGCACACCGACGTGGCCGCCACCCTCGGTGCCTGTGGAATCACCCCCGACCGACACGCTTCCTTCGTGGCCGCCCTCGCCTCTTTGCAGAAATCGGAGATCGTTCGTGAGCGCATCGACGCTGGTTGACCAGATGAAGCGGGGCCTCGACGCCCCGATCTGTCTCACGTGGGAACTGACCTACGCCTGCAACCTGCAGTGCGTGCACTGTCTGTCGTCCAGTGGCCAACGCGACGAGCGCGAGTTGTCCACCGCCGAGGCCAAGCGCGTGCTCGACGAGCTGCGCGACCTGCAGGTCTTCTACATCAACATCGGTGGTGGCGAGCCCATGGTTCGCCGCGACTTCTTCGAGTTGCTCGAATACTCGGTGGGCAACGGCATCGGCGTGAAGTTCAGCACGAACGGTGCGTTCATCGACGCTGAGAAGGCCCGTCGTCTCGCGGCCATGGACTACCTGGACATCCAGATCAGTCTCGATGGTGTGGATGCGGCCACCAACGACGCGGTGCGAGGCGTCGGGTCGTACGACATGGCACGACGCGCCATGGACAATCTCGCCGCGGCGAACTTCGGACCCTTCAAGATCTCGGTGGTGGTCACGCGCCACAACGTGTCGCAACTGGACCAGTTCAAGACCCTCGCCGATTCGTACGGCGCGCAGTTGCGCATCACGCGTCTGCGACCCTCGGGTCGTGGTGCCGACACGTGGAACGAGTTGCATCCCACCAACGGTCAACAGCGCGAGATCTACGACTGGCTGATGAAGCACGGCGAGAACGTCCTCACCGGCGACTCGTTCTTCCACCTCAATGCGTTCGGCGAATCCCTGCCGGGGTTGAACATGTGCGGTGCGGGTCGAGTGGTATGTCTCATCGACCCCGTTGGTGACGTGTACGCATGTCCGTTCGTCATCCACGACGAGTTCAAGGCCGGCAACGTGCGCGACGAAGGTGGTTTCTCTCGCGTATGGAAGCAGAGTGACCTCTTCCTGTCGTTGCGCGAACCGCAATCGGCCGGAGCCTGCGCGTCGTGCGGTTCCTACGACGCCTGTCAGGGCGGGTGCATGGCCGCGAAGTTCTTCACGGGCATCCCGCTCGACGGTCCCGACCCCGAGTGCGTCGGTGGCGACGGCGAGCACGCGTTGTCGATAGTGATGCCGGGCTCGGCGCCGAAACCGGCGATGGATCACTCCAAGCCGGTCACCTTGACGCGGAAGACAATCGCGATCGCTCGCTGAGCGCGACCACACCGCACGCGGCCAACACCACCACCCCGAGTTCGGCCGGCAAACGAAAACGCACGTAGGCGTTGGCGGCCACCACCGTCACCAACACGACGGGCCAGAAAGCCAACAACGCCAGCCGATGGAATCGTCGGTCGATGGATCGAAAACCCACGACCGCAAGGGGCACGAGCAACCAGAACTGCACCGCTCCGAGGATCGAGACCCACGACGGTCGCCCCTCGGCCTCACCCGCGGCGTTCACGGAACCGAAGTACCCGACGCTCATCACCCGTGCCACGCGAGCCGCGACGACGACGGGGAACCGACCGGCATGCTCCGTCAGATAGCGAAGCCCCTCGCGACGCATCAAGCTCGACGCCTCGGATGCGTCGGCGCCCTCGGGAACCTCGACGTCGTAGGCGCACCAGATGTCCCATGAACCAACGTCGTCGAAATACGTGCGGTCACAGTTGGCGCCCGCCACGGTGAGCCCATCGTTCGTGGACAGGAACACCGATTCGGTGAATCGTGTTTGATTCCATGCGACCCACGGAAGCAACACCACCACCGCGGCCACCACCACCGCGGTCACCGATTTCCATGTCGACAACCGCCTCGATCGCGCCGTCACGGTCACGAGGACCAGTACGAGGGGCAACGCCAACAACAGTTCGGCCCGTGTGAGTGCCATCGAGCCCACCAATGTTCCGAGCATCGTTGCTCTCGCGAGGGTCGGGACGTCCCGGAACATCAGAGCGACGAGTGTCGTGGCGGCCACCAGTAGGAAGGCCGGACTCTCGGCCATCACGAGACCGTCGTTCACCCACACGTTCGCGTACACCGCCGTGATCGCGGCCGCGATCACCCCCACCCGCCCACCTCCGACCCGACGGCCGATCATCGCGACCAACACGATCGCGACCATCCCCACCAGAACCATCATCAGGCGTTGTGCCGTGATGAACGACCCGGTCGATTCGCTGATCCAGGTGATCGGAGTGAGGAGCGCCGAGGTGAGCGGCGGGTGGTCGGCGGCCGGCGCGCCGGACACGAAAGGTTGCTCGAACCAATTGCCACGCGCGTTCGTCAGAGCCTGCGCCGAATAGAAGAGTTGATCTCCCAAAGGTTCGTCGTGGCGGGCCACCACGAACACGAACAGCAGACGCACGAGCGCACCGAGGCCCACGACGAGACCCAGCTCGGCCCACCATCGCCGGTCGACATCCGTGGCCATCGCTGGCACGATAGTCAGCGGAATTGCGTTCCTCGGGTTTCCATCCTCACGTTCGAACGGCGAGACTGAGAGAGATGATGATTTCGTCGAGCCTCACCATCGGTGGTCGAACCGTGCGCAATCGCATCATGTTCGGTCCGCACGTCACCAACCTCGGCGACGACGATCGTTCCTTCACCTCACGACACGTCTCGTACTACGAGCGTCGGGCTCGCGGAGGCTGCGGGATCATCGTCACCGAAGGGGCCAGCGTGCACTCCAGCGACTGGCCCTACGAGCGCGCACCGTTGGCGTCCGTATGCGGCTCCGGTTGGCGTGCCGTCGCCGACGCCTGCCAAGCGCACGGTTCGCTGGTCATCGCCGGTCTCGATCATGCCGGGGGCCAGGGGTCGTCCGCGTACTCGCAACTTCCGCTGTGGGCACCGTCACGCGTTCCCGAGGTCAACAGTCGCGAAGTACCCAAATGGATGGAATCCGAGGACGTCGCCGCCGTCATCGCCGGTTTCGCCGATGCCGCTCGCGTCGCCGTCGCGTCCGGTTGCGACGGTGTGGAAATCAACGCCGGACAGCACAGCCTCGTTCGCCAGTTCATGTCGGGTCTCACGAACCATCGCGGTGACGAGTGGGCCGACCGACTGGCGTTCGCCCGTCGGGTGATCGCGACGGTTCGCGACGCGACGGGTCCGGACGCCGTCGTCGGTGTGCGCCTGTCGTGCGACGAGTTGGCGCCATGGGCCGGCATCACCCCCGAAATGGCGCCGGGCATCGCGGCCGAACTGGCGGGCATCGGGCTGGACTACGTGGTGGTCGTCCGGGGCTCGATTTTCTCGGTGGAGAAGACCCGCCCCGACTTCCACGAGCCGACCGGTTTCAACATCGACGTGTGTCGCGCCGTGCGCGCGGCCGTGCCGACGACCACCGCGGTGTTCCTGCAGGGCTCCGTCGTCGACGTGACCCAAGCCGAGTGGGCGTTGTCCGACGGTGTATGCGACGGCGTCGAGATGACGCGGGCCCAGATCGCCGACCCCGATCTGGCGACGAAGGTGGCGACGGACGCCGCCGATTCCATTCGTCCCTGCATCCGTTGCAACCAGACGTGCCAGGTACGCGACGCCCGCAACCCCATCGTGACGTGCGTGGGCGAGCCGACGAGCGGACACGAATGGAGCGACCCGGATTGGTGCGCACCGACGCCGGCGTCGACAACCGTTCTGGTGATCGGTGCCGGCGTGGCCGGTCTGGAGACGGCGCGCGTGGCGGCCGCTCGTGGTCATCGCGTGACCGTTCGTGAGGCACGAGATCGCGTGGGTGGCTTGGCCGCCGTCGCCGGCCCCGGAGCACCGTTGGTCGAGTGGCTCACCCGGCAGGTGCTCTCTCTTGGCGTGTCGGTCGAGACATCCACCGACAACACCGACCGCACGGGATTCGACGTCGTGATCCAGGCCACCGGATCCACGCGTGGAACGCCGGACCACACCGTGGATGCCGACGCGGACGTGATCGACGTCGCCGACGTACGACGCGGATCCCGACACCTACCCGCCGACGGCCCGATCGTGATCCTCGACCCGATCGGTGGGCCCATCGGTGTGGCCCTCGCCGAGGAATTGGGTCAACGAGCCACGCTCGTCACCCCCGACAACATCGCCGGCAACGAGTTGTCGCGCACCGGCGACCTCGCCCCGGCCAACGTGCGTCTGGCCCAACGCGGCGCGGGCGTGCAACGACGCTCGGTGGTGCGTTCGGTGTCGCGACGTGGCGACGCCTTCGTCGTGCGGGTGCAGGATCGATTCAGCGGGGTGATCACCGAGCTCGACGCCGTCGCGGTGGTCGACGCCGGGTTCCGTCTGCCGACCGAGCCCATCGACGGTGCCGTCCAAGTGGGCGACTGCGTCGCTCCGCGCACCATCCTCGAGGCCGTTCTCGAGGGCCGTCGCGCCGCCGCCAGCATCTGATCGAGTCGGCGTCGCGACGGGTATGCCCGACTTCGACCCAAACGGCGAACAAAGATGTGTCGGTGGGAACCAACGTGATCGCCATCATCGTGCTCGTTCCCTTCGCGTATCTGTTGGGCACCTTCCCGAGCGCGGTGATGATCGCCCGCGGTCAGGGCATCGACATCACCACCAGCGGATCGGGTAACCCCGGCGCATCGAACGTCGGACGATTGCTCGGACGCAAGCTCGGCGTGTTGGTCTTCGTTCTCGACGGATTGAAAGGCGCGATCTCGGTCGTCGTCGGCTACCTGATCGCCGGACACGCGGGTGCGCTCGCGTTGGCCTGCGCGGCGGTGATCGGTCACGTGTTCCCCATCACCCGCGGCTTCAAGGGCGGCAAGGGTGTGGCCACCGCCGGCGGCTCGGTCATCGCCCTGTATCCGATCATCGGTGCGGCCATGACCGCGTTGTGGTTGATCACCGCGAAGCTGACCAAGAAGGCATCCTTGGGTTCGCTCGCCATCGCGATCGGCTTTCCCGTCGCCCAGGCCGTGTCCGGACGACCATGGGGCGAGATCGTCACCGGCGCCGCACTGTGCGCGTTCGTGATCTGGCGACACCTGCCCAACTTGAAACGACTGGTGAAGGGCGACGAATTGAGCCTGAAGAAGAACTCCTGATCAAGGGTTCTGTTGCAGCGCGGCGCGTTGCATGCGCTCGACCGGAGCCTGACGGAAATCCGGGTGCGTGAGAATCCAGAACCGGTTCGCCACGATCGCGTCGTGCACCTGATCGGCAACTTCCGTGGCCGGAATGCCGTCCTCGACACCGGCCTTCAACATCTCGTTCATCATCGCGCTGATGGGGTCGGTGGGTTCGGCCGGCTGGGCACCCAATCGATCGCTCCATTTGATGTCGGTCGTGAGGCTGGTCTTCACGAAACCGGGACACAGGACGCTGCAACTGACGTTGGAACCTTTGGCCGCCAGTTCCATGAACAGACCCTCACTGATGGCGACCACGGCGTGCTTGGTGGCGTTGTACGGACCGAAGCCCGGCATGGCGACCAAACCCGCCATCGACGCGGTGTTCACGATGTGGCCCTCGTTCTGATCCAACATGATCGGCAGGAACGAACGGATGCCGTGCACCACGCCGTACAGGTTGATGTTGATCACCCAGTCCCAGACGCTCATCGGGCCGGTCCACTGATCACCCACACCGGCGACGCCGGCGTTGTTGCACAACACGTGGGCCGCGCCGTACTTCTCGAGGGTGCGACGGGCCAACTCCTCGAGGCTCTCGCCCAGGCTGACGTCGACCACGACCGGCAACACGTCGGCACCGTTCTCGGACAACTCCGCGTGGGCGTTGCGCAACTTCACCTCGTCGACGTCGGCCAGCACCACCTTCATGCCCGCGGCCACGAAACGGTCGGTCATGGCCCGACCGATCCCGCTGGCAGCACCGGTGATGACCGCGACTTTTCCCCGAAGATCTTCCATGCCCCATTCTTACCCCGCGTTCCGGGTCGCGAATGTGCCCGAAACCGACGCTTTCCCGTACCCAGAACGAGACGCGTGACGAGAAGCGGGCCTAGCGTGAATGTCGATGGCGTATCAGTACCTGTGGACTCCGCTGCAACTCGGTCCGGTGACCGCGCGCAACCGCATCGTGTTCAGCGCGCACCTCACCAACTACGCCCGTGACTGCAAGCCCACCGAACAGCACGCCGCCTACTACGCCGCTCGCGCCGCGGGAGGTGCGGGCCTCATCATCACCGAGGAACACAGCACGCATCCCACGGACTGGCCCTACGAGAAACTCATCCACGGGTTCCATCGCGACGTCATCCCCGGCTACCAGCGCATCACCGACGCCGTGCACCGACATCGGGTGCCGATCTTCGCGCAGATCAACCACAACGGCGGACAGGCCAGCAGCATGTTCAGCCGACTTCCCGTGTGGGCGCCGTCGGCCGTGGCCGACCCGCTGTTCCGCGAGGTGCCCAAGGCCGTCACGCACGCCGAGATCGACGAGATCATCGCCGGCT
>JAURHL010000360.1:0-283 GCA_030833305.1 Acidimicrobiales bacterium
GTCGGGTCGACCATCGTGTGTTTTTTGTGGCCGGCCGATCAATAAAGATGGCCATTTGTGTCCGCGCATGAACTAGACGTCGCGGCACAACTTAATTTTCTGTTGCGCGGCGAAATGTCTGTCGTGATGCGCATGCCCTACAGCAGCAACGCCACATTTTTGGTGTCGCTTGCTCTCGATGGCAAAACAATCCAAGCGATTTACAAACCAATGCGTGGCGAGCGGCCTCTTTGGGATTTTGCACCCGGTCTTCACCGCCGCGAAGTCGCTGCGTATCTGCTTT
>JAURHL010000360.1:293-554 GCA_030833305.1 Acidimicrobiales bacterium
CGGAGAAGGTTCGGTGCAGTTGCTGATCGAGTCTGACCCAGACGAGCACTATTTTACGATTTTCGAACAGCGCCAAGATTTGCACGATCAGTTTCGCGCGATGTGTGCGTTCGATATTTTGGCCAACAACACCGACCGCAAATCAGGTCATGTTCTCGTCGACAAAAACAATCATGTCTGGGGCATTGACCACGGCGTGTGTTTTTCTGAAGACTTCAAGTTGCGCACCGTCATCTGGGAGTTCGGCGGCGAAAAAATCGC
>JAURHL010000361.1 GCA_030833305.1 Acidimicrobiales bacterium
TTTGATCACCGATTTGGTGGGCGGCATCCGGGTGACGATCTTGGAAGGACGGCCAGAGGCTCAAAAGAGCCCAAAACCAGCCATCCGAGGCCGACAATCAGCAACATCTCGGTTTGATCGTCGTTGACAGTTGAGAGCAGGCCTATCTCGCCGATAGGGTTCTCACCCTGCAGTAACCCTGCGGGGGCTATAGCTCAGTCGGTTAGAGCGCATCCCTGATAAGGATGAGGTCACAAGTTCGATTCTTGTTAGCCCCACAGTGAAAATGCTGAGACGAGCCATAGCGGCACTTTCTCTTGCCTGTCTCTTTGCGGCCGGGCTACGACTTCGCGGTCGTGGAGGAACCCCACCTGAACGTGGTGGCTGGCGCGAACTCACACGTCCTCCTTCGTGACTGGAAATGTGATGTCCCCATCAGTGTCGGTCGCAATCATCGGTGTAGGTGTTGTTGGTGCTCGAGTGGCGCGACAACTCACATCAAGTGGAATGTCAGTCCTTCTGCATGATGAACGTCGGGACGCCCAAGCGTCATTAGCTCGGTCGATACGCGCCA
>JAURHL010000362.1 GCA_030833305.1 Acidimicrobiales bacterium
CATTCGTACTGTCGGGTTTGCACAGTGCTCTCATCACGGTGCAAACGCACGGGTGTGCACCCCTCGAGCGGGCATGGCGCATGGCTGCGACGACGGGTGGCACCGCGAACGCCGGTCCGCGATGGGCCGAGTGCATGTGGCCGTGGGAATCGGAGCCGGCGTCTCTGGCCGACGGCATCCTCGACGACGAGACCTACGACTGGGTCGCCGTGTGCGATGCGATGACGAAGACCGGCGGATTCCCCGTCGTCTCACCCGAGGCCGACGTCGTTGCCGCCTATGCGATGGCGCACCGCTCGACGTCGATCGACGTCTCGCCGACCGGCAGCGCGGGTCTTGCGGGTCTGATCACACTGCGAGCCGCTGAGCGTGTCGCCGCGTCAGAGCGCGTCGGTGTGGTGTTCAGCGGAATCAGACGTGGCGTGGATCTGCCGGCACTTCGTTGAGTCGGCCGTTGTCGACGTCGTAGACGAAGCCGCGAATGTGACCTTTGTGCTTGATGAACGGGGAGTGCAGCAGCCTCCCGATGCTCTGGCGCACGTCGTCATACGGG
>JAURHL010000363.1 GCA_030833305.1 Acidimicrobiales bacterium
CAAACCTCGACGAGACCATTACTCGTGCCCAGTTTGAGTCGCTGACCTCAGACCTACTAGAGCGCACCCGCAAGCCATTCGAGGACGTAATCAAGGAAGCCGGTGTAAAGGTCGGCGATATCGCTCACGTTGTAATGGTGGGTGGTTCGACCCGCATGCCAGCTGTAAATGAACTAGTTACCAAGATGCTTGGTGGCAAGGAGCCAAACAAGGGTGTTAACCCTGACGAGGTTGTCTCTGTTGGTGCAGCTCTGCAGGCCGGAGTCATCAAGGGTGAGCGTAAGGACGTGCTGCTTATTGACGTCACACCACTTTCCCTGGGTATTGAGACCAAGGGTGGCATCATGACCAAGCTCATCGAGCGCAACACCGCGATTCCAACTAAGCGAAGCGAGACCTTCACAACGGCAGATGACAACCAGCCATCTGTTTCGATTCAGGTCTTCCAGGGTGAGCGTGAGTTCACTCGCGACAACAAGAGCCTTGGAAACTTCGAGCTAACCGGCATTGCCCCAGCACCACGTGGCATCCCACAGGTTGAGGTCACCTTT
>JAURHL010000364.1 GCA_030833305.1 Acidimicrobiales bacterium
GTTTTCGGATCCCGTCATGGATGGTCCGGTGATTCAACGCGCATCCCGCGAGGCTTTGCTACGCGGTGCCACGCTCCATCTGATTCTCGACGGTGTTCGTTCGCTGGACGTCGGGGTTCCCTTGGTGGTGATGTGTTATTACAACACGGTGTTTCGCGCGGGGCACGAACGTTTCGCCCGGATGCTGACGTCGGCCGGGGTGTCGGGAGCCATCGTTCCCGATCTTCCGCTCGAGGAGTCCGCCGAGTGGTGCGTGGCAGCCGACGCGGCGGATGTGGCCACGGTGATGTTGGCGGCACCGACTGCGCCGGATGATCGGCTACCACGAATCGCGGCGCGGTCGCGAGGTTTCGTCTATGCGGTGGGACTACTCGGCGTCACGGGTGAACGTGAAACGCTGTCCGCAAGCGCCACTGCCATTGCGGGCAGGGTAAAGAGGGTGACGGACTTGCCGGTGCTGGTTGGCGTGGGGATCTCCGATGCTCGGCAGGCCGGGCAGGCGTGTGCAGTTGCCGATGGCGTCATCCAGGGTGCCTCGGTGATGCGTCG
>JAURHL010000365.1 GCA_030833305.1 Acidimicrobiales bacterium
CGGCACAACATGGCGTACACGTCGTCTTCTTGCGGAATCTCCGCCAGGTCGATGTGCTTGCCGCGAAACTCGGCGATGTAGTCGGTGGCCCGGTGCAGCGCCGACAACATGCCGAGCCCCAGGAGGTCGAACTTCACCAGATCGATCGCCGCGCAGTCGTCCTTGTCCCACTGCAACACGCTGCGCCCCGGCATGGTGGCCCACTCCACCGGACACACCTCGCTGACGGGACGATCGCAAATCACCATGCCACCGGAGTGGATGCCGAGGTGACGCGGTGCATCCTGTACTCGCCCGGCCAATTCCACCACCAAATCCGGAACCGTTACTTCACGCTGACCCTTGATGGAGCTCCAGGAGTCGAACCGCCGGCTGAATGCATCCTGTTCGGCACCCGAGTAGCCGAGCGCGCGCGCCATGTCGCGTACGGCGGAACGGGCACGGTACGTGATGACGTTGGCCACCTGTGCCGCATGCGTCCGCCCGTAGCGCTCGTACACGTACTGGATGACTTCCTCGCGGCGATCACTTTCGATGTCGAGATCGA
>JAURHL010000366.1 GCA_030833305.1 Acidimicrobiales bacterium
CGAAATGTTTTCGTTCATCAACGTTCCACCCATGTCGTTGCAACCAGCGCGCAGTAGTTGTTGCGCACCTTCTTGACCGATCTTGGTCCACGACACCTGCACGTTGTCAATCAGCCCGCGGTATGCAATGCGACCAATGGCGTGCATGAGAACAGTTTCTCTAAACGTTGGGCCACGACGTGCTTTGTGCTGCAGGTAAATAGGTGAAGCCATGTGCACGAACGGCAACGGAATGAACTCGGTGAAACCGCCTGTTATTTCTTGCAGCGCACGTGTGCGCACAATGTGCTTAGCCCAACTCAGCGGGTGCTCGACAGAACCAAACATGATGGTGATGTTGGACTTCAAACCAGCTTCGTGTGCAACCTGGTGACAGTCCAGCCACTCTTCGGTGTTGATCTTGTCGGAGCAAATGATGTTGCGAATGTCGTCGTCCAAAATTTCTGCTGCAGTTCCTGGCAATGAAGCGAGGCCAGCTTCTTTCAAACGAGTGATGTAACTAAACAATGATTCGCCCAAGCGCTTTGCGCCTTCGGTTACTTCGA
>JAURHL010000367.1 GCA_030833305.1 Acidimicrobiales bacterium
AACTGGGCTCCGACGTGGTCGATCTCGGGATGGCGTCGTGTCGCTCGATCTCGTCCGACGGATTCGTCGTGGTCGACGTCAAGCTCACGATCGGAGGGTGCCCCCTCCGGGCTCAGATCAAAAAGGACATCGAGACGAGAGTCGCCACCCACCCCGGGGTACGTGGGGTCAAGATCGAGTGGGGCGAGATGACGAGCGAGGAACGCTCGGCCACCATGGCCAAGGCTCGCTGGAACGCCCGGGAGAAAGCCCCCGACACGGCCATCCCAGCAACGACCCGAGTCCTTGCCGTGTCATCGGGGAAAGGCGGCGTCGGCAAGAGCTCGGTCACCGTCAATCTGGCTGCGGCCATCGCAGCCCAGGGCTACACGGTCGGTGTCCTCGACGCCGACATCTGGGGTTTCTCGGTTCCGCGAATGCTCGGCCTCGATCAGCGTCTCGAAGCCGAGGCCGATCCCGACACCGGTCGTCCCAGAATCCGACCGAACACCCGAGTCGTGGGTGACGGACTCCTGAAGGTGGTGTCCACCGGTTTCCTC
>JAURHL010000368.1 GCA_030833305.1 Acidimicrobiales bacterium
AGGGCTTTAATAACCCTTTCCGCGTGGAATATTACGCAGTGAATCTTGATGCTCTGAATGAACTCACCGAAACCGACGTCACCCCGGCAATCATGGTGGCTGGTGGTGCAGCGCATAAAGGCCAAGCAGTGAAAATTCTTGCTCGTGGTCAAATCACACGTGCGGTGAACGTGCACGCTCATGCTGTTTCTAAAGCAGCAGAGGCAGCAATTGTTGCCGCCGGTGGAACTGTCACGATCTTGCCACCGTCGTACAAAGGTGTACGTCCGCCTGCCAAGGGCAACCAATTCACCAACCGTTAAAAGTTTCTTCGTTACCATCTTTCAACAAGGCTTAAAGGAGCGTCCGTGCTGTCGAACCTGAAGAACATCTTCAAGGTCGCTGACCTGCGCAATAAAATCATCTTCACACTTTTTATTGTGACGGTGTACCGATTCGGTGTTGCGCTGCGAGTTCCCGGTGTCGATTCAGGTGCTGTTCGGCAACTGCGTGAAGCGGCCGACTCACAAGGAGCCCTCGGCTTTTTGAACTTGT
>JAURHL010000369.1 GCA_030833305.1 Acidimicrobiales bacterium
AATTTGGCTCCGTTTGCTGACCAGCCAAAGCTGGGTTTGCATTGGCCTCGGTGCCGTTGAGGCCAAAGGTGCCGATGGCTGCGATTGCCACAGCAATGGCCAACACGCCTACCCTGCGGCGGCGGTACACGGCCTGGGCCGGGCGAGGCATGGCCCGAACGTATGCCGAACGGACTGCTGGGTGGTGTGGGGAGTTGAGGTAGTGAATTGTTGCTGCCATGACTGGCTCCTTTGATTCGCCGCTTTCGCGGTGTTTATAGGGGTTTTATGGGGGTATTCGAACTGGTACTTCCACCATAGCGAACGGGTGTTCGTAGTTGTCGGATTTAGGCGAACATTTGTTCTCCGAACAGGTGTTTGACTCTGGGGGCGAACACCCGTACGATGGAGCCATGACTTCCCTCCCCGTAAGCGCCCACACCCAGCTCACCGACCGCCAGCGCGGCATCCTCGACTTCATCGAAAAGAACATGCGTGAGCGGGGCTATCCACCTTCCGTGCGCGAGATCGGCGAAGCCGTTGGACTCAGTTCAT
>JAURHL010000036.1 GCA_030833305.1 Acidimicrobiales bacterium
GTGATGAACCCCACACCCGCGATCATCGCCACGGCACCCACGGCGGCACCCAGCATGACCGGCGCGCCGACGATGACAGCGCCGGCGACTCCCGGAAGAACCCCGTGAGCCAACGCATCGCCCACGAACGCCAATCCGCGAAGAACGACATAGGAACCCACGATGGCGCAGGCAACGGAGACGAGGACACCGGCCAGGAACGCCCGCTGCATGAACTCGTTGTCCAGGAACGGGTCGACCAGTTGCGACATCGCCGTGAGGTTATGACGACAGCGCGGAGACGATGGCGGATACCAATTCGGTCATGAACGTGTCGTAGGTTCCGTCCTCGGGCAACAGATGAGTGTCCAACACGACGACCGTGGCACCGGTCTCGTCCGCGATCGCCTCGACCACCTGATCCGGAGTTCCGGCCTCGGAGAAGATCACGCCGACCTTCTCGGCCACGATCAGTTCCTTGAGGGACGACAATTCGCCGGCCGACACCTCGGATTCGCTCGACAGTCCGGGAATCACCGCCCCGACGAGAACGAAGCCGTAGGCCCGCGCCAGATACGCCAAGGACTCGTGCCCGGTCACGAGCTTGCGATCGTTCTCGTCCAACGTTTCGACCGACCTGCGCAGATCGTCGTCGAGCGCCAGCAGTCGTTCGTACACCACCGAAGCCCGGTCGCCGACGTCGATTCCCGCTTCGGCGAGATCGTCACCCAGGGCCAAGGCAACCTCGGCCATCGCGGCGGCGTCGGTCCAGATGTGCGGGTCGCCATCGGCATGCTCATGCTCGGACTCGTCCTCTGAATGCGATTCACCGGACTCCTCCTCGGCGTGCTCGATCACGTCGACGTGATCGGCCGCCTCGAAGATGCGAACACCTCCGTCACGCGCCGCATCGATCGCCTCGTCCAACGACTCCTCCAGATGCAGACCGTTGATCACCACGACGTCGGCGTCCGACAAGGCCTCGATCTCCTTGGGCGAGGCCTCCCAGCCGTGCGGGTCGACACCGTTGGGCATCAACACCGTCACCTCGGCGGCGTCCCCCACGATCTCGGTGACCAGTGCGCCCAGGATCGGGGTGCTGACCACCACCGACCGTCGATCCGATGTCTCGCCGTCGGATTCACCGCCACAGGCGGCCAGAGCCAGAACCGATACGACGATAAAGGAGATCCGACGCGACGTCATGAGTTTATGATAATGATTCTCATTCGTGTTCGCAACTCATCCGTGATCGCTCGCGGTTCGGACCACAGAACTACCGTTGCCCCATGGCCTCCGCCTTCCTCCACCCCTTCGCCAAGCCCACCAAGAGCGACTTCATCACCCTCGTGAGGGGCCAGGGAGCGGTGGTCTACGACGACCGGGGAAACGAGTACATCGACGGCATGGCCAGCCTCTGGTACTGCGCCGTCGGCCACGGCCGTTCCGACATCGCCGCGGCCATCGGCCGTCAGGCCGGCACCCTGGCCGCGTATTCCACGTTCGACCCGTTCACCAACGCCCCCGCCGAGCAGCTGGCCGAGGTTCTGGTGGACATCGCCCCGATGGCGGACTCGCGGGTCTTTTTCACGTCGTCCGGCTCCGAGGCCGTCGACACCGCCATGAAGTTGTCGCGCCTGGCGCACATCCAGGCCGGTCATCCGGACAAGACCCTCATCATCTCGCGACAGCGCGGCTATCACGGCACCGCGTACGGCGGCACCAGCGCCCAGGGCATCGCCCCCAACCGCGAGGGCTACGCGCCGTACGTGGGCGACGTGATGCAGGTACCCGCCGACGACGTGGAGGCGTTGGCGTCCTCGATGTCGCAACACGGTTCGACCATCGCCGCGGTGTTGGTCGAACCGCTCCAGGGTGCCGGCGGCGTGTACCCGCCCACCGAGGGGTATCTCGAGTCGGTTCGTCGCCTGTGCGATCAGCACGGCGCGCACCTCATCTACGACGAGGTGATCTCCGGATTCGGTCGGCTCGGCCAGTGGTTCGCCGCTCATCGCTACGACGTGCGACCCGACATGGTGACCTTCGCCAAGGCCGTCACCTCCGGATACCAACCCTTGGGCGGAGTGTTCGTCGGCCCCGCGGTTCGCGCGGCCCTCGAGAGCGACCCGAACTTCTTCCTGCGCACGGGCTTCACCTACTCGGGTCATCCCACGGCGTGCGTGGCGGCGCTGACGAATCTCGACATCATGAAGCGCGAGGGATTGGTGGCGCGGGCGCACCACGTCGGCGAGCGACTGGCGAGTGGCCTCAGAGCACTCGCCCACGATGGCTCGGTTGCGTCCGTGCGCGGAGATGGTGCGGTGTGGGCCGTCGGCCATCACCCGGGAGTGGACGCCTTCGCGGTGCGCGACGCGATGTTGCGCCACGGCGTGATCACCCGCGCCATCGGCACCGACACCAACGCGTTCTGTCCGCCGCTCGTGATCCACGACCATCAGGTGGACCGGATCGTCGACGCCCTGGCTTCGGCACTGAAGGAAGTGGCATGAGCGTCACCGATCCCGCTCTCGCCGTCTTCACCCCGCTGGACCCGGCCTTTCGAGCCAACCCCTATCCGTTCTACGCCGCCCTGCGCGAACACGATCCCGTTCATCGCACGGGCGACGTGGTCATCCTCACCCGCTACGAGGACGTCGCGTACACGTTGCGCAGCAACGACTTCAGTCGTGACATCGAAGCGAACGGCAACGAGCCGACCGATCCGTTGTCGCGGGCCAAGCGCGAGCGACGTCGCAGTCGTAATTCGTCCAAGACCATCTTGAACCTGGATCCGCCCGACCACACGCGACTGCGACGTCTGGTGAGCAAGGCGTTCACCCCCTCCTCCATCGAGAACCTGCGTCCGCGGGTACAGCATCTCGTGGACGACGTGCTCGACCGCGCCCACGCTCGTGGTGGAATGGAACTGATCGACGAGCTGGCCTTCCCCATCCCGTTCCAGGTCATCTCCGATCTGCTCGACATGCCCGTCGATCGGGCCGACGAGTTGCGCGACTGGAGCCAGGTCATCACGTTCGCCCTCGAACCCGCCTCCACGATGGAGGACCTGGCCGAGGTCGACAAGGCGTTCGGCCAACTGATCCCCTACCTGTTCGAGATCATCGAGGACCGTCGTCGACACCCCGGCGACGACTTGCTGTCGGCCCTCATCGCGGTCGAGGACGACGGCGACAATCTGGACGCGGCCGAACTGATCTCGTTCGTGGTCCTGTTGTACATCGCCGGTCACGAGACGACCGTGAACCTCATCGGCAACTCGGTGAACGCGTTGCTGAAGCACCCCGACCAACTGTCGGCTTGGTACCAGAACCCGGATCTCGGCGTTCGCGCGATCGACGAACTACTGCGTTTCGACGGCCCGGTGCAGCAAACGGTCCGAGTACCCATGGTTCCCGTCCACTACGAGACCGCCGCCGGCCGTGTCACCGTCGAACCCGGCACCGTCGTCACCACCGTGCTCGGTGCGGGCAATCATGATCCGTCGATGTTCGACGTACCCGGTCGACTGATGCTCGATCGCGCGAACGCCGGGCGCCACCTGGCATTCGCCGCCGGCATTCACTACTGCCTCGGATCGAACCTGGCCAAACTCGAAGCCGAAGTGGCGGTGGGTTCACTCGTGCGCCGTTTCCCGACCATGCGCTCGGTCGGTGACATCACCTGGCGCGACCGACTCACCATTCGCGGAGTCGATCGACTCGGCCTCGAGTTCTGACTCAGCGTCGAATGCGACCCGGGTACGCCGGAGCCAGATTGCCGTTCTCGTCGCGGACGTCGAATTGCTCCGAGATGTCCTCGACCCACTGGATCGTTCCCGAGCGCTCCATCAGATCCGGTGCCACCGCCAGAGCGGCGATGGCGCGACCGACACCGAGCGTCGTTTGCGCCGTCGAGAGGTCGCTACCCCGCTTGCCCGCCCACTCCAGGATGAACTCGGTGGCCACGGAACCCGGGTAGATCGAACAGCACGCGATGCCCTTGGGCTTCAGTTCGAGGGCCATGTCGGCGCTCAAGCGATCGAGGCCGGCCTTGCCGGCTCCGTACGAAGAACTGAAGTGGTACGAACTGCCGCCGGGTGACGACACGTTCATGATGGATCCGCCGGGGCCACCCTCGAACAGCAGCGGCGCCGCGTGCCACGACGCGACGTAATGCGCGCGCAGACCGATGCCCACCTGATCGTCCCAGATGCTGATCGGGTGTTCCCAGAATCCTCCGCCCCACGCGGGCGGGTCGGGAATCTTGTAGACGTTGTTCACCAACACGTGGATCTTGCCCGCCTCGGTGCGCACGCGATCGAACAGCTCGGCGATCTGGCGGTCGTCACCGTGATCGACCTTCACGGGAATTCCGACGCCTCCGGCGTCGTTCACCATTTTCGCGGTCGTGTCGATGGTGAGCGGTCCGTCGCCGGTGTTGCGACCGGTGATGTAGACCGTGGCACCCATTTCGCCCAGGGCGATGGCCGTTCCCCGACCGATGCCGCGGCTGGATCCGGTGACGACGGCGACCTTGCCGCTCAAACGGCCGCTCACTTGGACACCTTGGCCGGGGTGAACTCGATCTCGAGGTCGGTGAGGCCGCGCAACATGAAGCTGGGAAAGTACTCGAACTTGTTGTTCGACGTGAGAGAGATGGTGTCGAGCCGCTTCGACAGCTCCTCGGCCGCCACCTTGCCCTCGAGCCGCGAGAGGTTCGCTCCGAGACAGAAGTGGATGCCCTTTCCGAAGGCCAGGTTGTCGCGCAGGTGCTCGCGATCGGGATCGAAGGCATCGGGCTCGTCGTACAGATCCTCGTCCCGATTGGCCGAGGCGAACACGATGATGATGCGCTGACCCTTCTTCAGGTCGACGCCACCGAGCGTGGTGTCCTTGGTGACGACGCGCCACATTCCCTGGGTCGGGGTGGACAGCCGCAACGTCTCCTCCATCACGCGTTCCGCGCGACTCGGGTCGGCCTTCAACTTCGCCCACTCGTCGGGGTTCTCGGCCAGCAAGCGGATCATCTCGGTGAGCGTCTTGGTGGTGGTCTCGTTTCCGGCCACCAGGAGCTGCTGGACGATGCTCAGCATCTCGGGCATGTCGAGCTGGCGATTGTCGGTGACCTCGGGATCGTCGTCGTCGATGGTGGCGTTCAGCAGGTTCGTCAGCAGATCGTCCTGCGGGTTCGTGCGACGCAGTTCCAACTGCTCGGCGAAGTAGTGCTGGAATTCGTTCACGCCGTACTCGGCCTTGATGCGATCGTCGATCGAGATGTTGGTTCCGATACCCGCGATGGAGTCGTCGGACCAACGCTTGAAATCGGCCAAACGGTCGTCGGGAACGTTCAGGGCCTTGGCGATCACGCGCACCGGCAGCGGCACCGCGAACTCCTTCACGAACTCGATACGCCCCTTGTCGATCCAGGACTCGATGAGTCCCACGGTGATCTCGCGCACCACCGGCTCCATCTCGGCGATGACCTTGGGGTGGAACGCCCGCGAGACCAATCGGCGATATCGCGTGTGCTCGGGCTGGTCGGCCGTGAGCATCGTGGGTACGCGCGGGTAACCCTTCGACATCACCTCGGCGAACCGTTCGCGCTCGGGGCCGCTGAGCGGCATGCCCGCACCACCGAACATCGACGAGAACGTCTGGGGGTCGCGCAGAACCTGCATCACCAGATCGTGCTTGGTGACCATGTGCACCCCGATGCTGGCCACCGCGTGCACGGGAGCCTCCTCGCGCATCTTGGCGTAGTGCGGGAACGGACACTGTTGCGTGGTGGGATCGAAGGGATTGAAGTTGGAAATGTCGACGCTCATCGGTTTCTCCGTGTCATTTGGTGTCGGGGTTCGTCACTTGGTTGGGTTCGTCACTTGCCGGTGAGTCGTTCGACGACGGGACCGACCGCGTCGATCACCGACGCCCCGAACGACACGTAGCTGATACCGAAGCGCTCGCGTCGCTCGACGATGCGGTCGCAGATCTCGTCGATCGAACCGATCAACGCGTTGGGGTGCTCGGCCAACACCTCCGGCGTCATGCCGAACATGGGGGCCATCTTCGCGCGGGTTCCCTCACCATCCGGGGTGACGATGGTGAAGTACGCGGCGATCTCGATCTCGATGTCGGAGAAACGGCTACCCGCGCCCTCTTTCACCCACTGGATCTTCTGGTCGGTCAATTCGGCCGTCGAGGACCCGATGCCGTCGGGACCCAACTTGCCCGAGGAGTTGTTGAAGTTGAGGCTCACGATGTCGGCTTCGCGACCCGCGATGGTGAGCACGCGCTTGGCGCCGCCACCGATCATCAACGGCGGACCCGGCTTGCGCACCGGCTTGGGAACCGCCTCGAAGCCGACCGCGTGAACGTGACGACCGTCGATGTTCAGTTCGCCGTCGGCGAAGGAGGCCCGCAACAGGCCGATGACTTCCTCCATGCGGTCGATGCGCACACCCGCCTTGTCGAACGGGATGCCCATCGCCTCGTACTCGTTCTGCAACCAGCCGGCGCCGATGCCCAATTCCAGGCGTCCCTCGGAGAAGAAATCGAGGGTGGCGGCTTCCTTGGCCAGCATCACCGGATTGCGATAGTCGACGCACAACACGCGACAACCGACCTTGATGGTCTCGGTCGCCTCGGCGGCCACCGCCATGGCCGGAATGGCCGCCACGGTCTGCACGGGGTGACCGGTGGCGTTCAACGCCGGGCCCGGTCCGATGACGTGATCGGCCAGATGGAACGAGGAGAACCCCATCGACTCGGCCTTGCGGGCCAGATCGCGCCAATCCTTGGCCGATGCCGGTGCGTAGGCCTGCAATCCGAAGCGGAACGGCTTGCTCATGCGGGCACCTCCAGCACGGTCACGGCGCCGGTGTCGCCGTTGACTTCGATCAACGAACCACTGACGATGCGCAAGGTGGCGTCGGTCGCCGACACCACGCACGGAAGCCCCAGTTCACGACTGACGATGATGGCGTGGCTGATGGCCGCACCGACGTTGACCACCACCGCACCACACGACATGAACAACGGCGTCCACGCCGGGTCGGTGTTGGGGGCGATCAGCACGTCGCCGGGCTCCAGTTCGCCGGGATCCGACGGATCGAGCACCACGCGGGCCCGACCGACGTACACACCGGTGCACCCGGGCACGCCCTGCACGACGTCACCCACGACCGCCTTCGTCGCCGAGCCCTGCCCCTTCTTCTTGTACTCCGAGAGCGGGGGCACCACGCCGTTCTTGATGAAGAACGGCGGCTCCAACTTCTGCAGTTCCTGCCATTGCGCGTGACGCTGCGCCAAGGTGTCCTTCATCGACGCACCATCGAACAGGAACTGATCGAGCTCGGACTCCAGCAAGGCGAACACGTGATGCGGGTCCGCCAACGAACCCTCGGCCGCACGGCGACGACCCAATTCGCGGAACACCATGCGCACCTCGTGCAGGGCCCGGATGATGTTGGTCTTGGTGCGCTCACGGATGGCCATCTGGTTGGCCGCCACGAGGGCGCCCTCGAACTGACCGGCCAACTCCTCGCCGAGCGGCTTCACCAGAGCGCGCACCTCGTCGGTGAGTCGACGACGTTCGTCGGCCATGCGCTTGTTCCGACTGGTGGGCGATTCGGCGTCACTCTGCAGACGGATGCGATCGATCGCCGCCAAGGCGATCTCGGGCTTGGTTTCCCAGGTGTCGGCGCTGATCTCCCATTCGTTGGGCCCGCGCGAACCGAACTCCACCAGGAACTGATCGAAATCGGCGACCCACTTCTTGGCGCCAGCGTCGGACGACGCTCGCAAGCGCCCGAGCAATCCGGTCACACCGGCCGCGAATTCCTTGCTGACCGCCGCGGACGCGTTCGCCGCTCGCGAGAGTTCCCACATTCGGTAGCTCGGTTCGGCCGAGTCCACCTCGCCGATGCCGGCGATCAACTTCATCGCGGTCTCGGGCTGCCCGATGGCGGCGCACACCGCTCCCAGGACACCCGGAGCGATGGCCGAGTCCGACGACGGTGGGGTGTGGCTGTCGAACAACTTGCGCAACATCGGTTGCAACATGCGTGCGCGGGCCAGCAGGCCGGCGTCGCTCAAACTGGTCAGGTCGGGCCGACCGGCGCGCAGAGCGATGGTCAGTTCCTTCTCGGCGTCGACTTCGGGGATGGAAGTGGTGGTCATCACGAAACCGAGGTGGGCGAGAATTCCCTCCACCAGATCCGGACGCTCGTCGAGCGGGTGGGCCTCGTACGGAGGAACCTCGGGATGATCGCCGAAGAACGCCAGGTCCAGCTGTTCGACCGTCAGCAACGGACTGCGCACCGCCTGCATGCGCACGTTGGCCAGGTTGATGTAGAAGTAGCCGGCGAAGAAGCCGCAGACCTCGGGCTCGCCATCGGTGAACTCGTCGAAGGTGTAGTTGCCGCCCCGCACGTAGCCGTCACGCCACCCGAGCAGGATTCCGTTCTCCCAGCAGAACTGCTGGCTCAACGGGCTCGCCGACGAACTCAGAACCTCGCCGGCGTTCGCGCGCGTGTAATGAGGCCACCGCTTGCTCGGCGCCCGGTCGGTGATCCAACGATCGGCCATGTCTCCCCCTGTCCCCCGAACCTGCCGGTTCGCTCAGGAGAAACTAACCGACCGATTAGTTCCAGCGCCATGCCGACGGTCGTCGCCGACCCGAACCGGGCCGGTCACGCCACGTCGGCCGTGATCCGCAGGCCGGTCAGCCCCCGCAGGACGAACGAATCCCCGTAGTGGAAGTCGTTGTCCGGCGCCAACCGGATGTTCCTCAGTGTCCCCAACAGATGGGTGATGGCGATGCGGGCCTCCGATCGCGCCAGACCCGCCCCGGGACAGAAGTGCTCGCCGTTCCCGAAAGCCAGATGTTCCTTCACGTTGGCCCGTTCCGGATCCACCTCGTCGGGGGACGCGAACTTGCAACCATCCCGGTTCGCCGAGGCGAACAACAGCCACAGGTGATCACCGGCCGGAATCCGCGTTCCGGCCACCTCCACGTCGACCTTGGCCTGCCGGAAGAGTCCCCCCACCGGGGCCTCGAGACGCAACATCTCCTCGACGAGACCCTCGATCAATGCCGGCTCCGCGCGGACCCGCTCCTGCAGGGCCGGATCCTCGGCCAGACGCCGGATGATGTTGGCGATGAGGTTCGTGGTGGTCTCGTTGCCCGCCACCAGGAACTGTTGCAACATCCCGAGTTGCTCGTCGTCGGTCAGTTCCTCTCCGTCGATCCGCGCGTTGGCGATGTCGGAGAGCAGATCCTCGGTGGGCGACTCCTTTCGCACCGCGATCTGGGCCAAGAAGTACTCGGTGAACTCCTTCGTGGAGATGAGGAAACCCTTCACCTGCTCCACCGACGGCGAGTGATTGCCCACCGGCATCACGATGTCGTCCGACCAGCGCTTGAAGGTGGCCAGATCGTCGTCGGCGACCCCGAGGGCCATGGCGATGATGGTCATCGGCAGACCCACGGCGAACCGCTTCACGACGTCGGTCGCCCCCGATGCGGACAGATCGGCGACGACATCGGCGAGCAAGCGTTCGGTGACCTCGACCATGGCCGGCTCCATGGCTCGGATGCGATCGGGCCGAAAGGCCGGGTTCACCAACTTGCGCTGACGACGGTGATCCGGCGGGTCGGCGTTCAGCAGAACCGCCACCCGCCCGCGCGTCATGGTGTTCGAACCCAGAACCGCCGCCATCTCGGGGTCCTTCATGAGTTCCATGATCCCGGCCATCAGGGCCTCGCCGGCCTGCGCCGGACCGGTGGGGCTGAGGCTGGAATAGCGCTCGGTGTCGCGCAGGATCGCCCGGACGTCGTCGTAGCGGGAAATGATCCAGGCCCCCAGATCGGCGTTGTACGGCACCCCGTCGGCCTCACGCAGACCAGCGAAGATGGGATACGGGCAGGCGATGGCGCCCTGCTCCCGGTGGATCAGTTGGTCGACGGACTGCCCCGACATGTGCCCCCCATTCGAGTCGAGCGACGTTTCGCTGGTTTCGGTACGACTCAAACTAATCGCTGGGTTAGTTTGTGGTCGCCTCGTGGTGACGGGGCCAACGAGGGGGCTCGCATGACCATCGCCGACAACGCGCAATCCACCGACCACGACGTGGAAACGCACCACACGTTCTGTCGCTTCTGCCACGCCAGTTGTCCCATCGAGGTCGACGTGGCCGGCGGACAGGCTGTTGCGATCCGCGGAGTGCCCGAGGATCCGCTCTTCGCCGGCTACACCTGCATCAAGGGTCGACAGATTCCCGAACAGATGACGCACCCGAGCCGTCTGCGCTCGTCGTTGCGCCGTCGGGCCGACGGAACCTTCGAGGAGATCTCGTCGCAGGATGCCATGGACGCCATCGGCGCCGAATTGAAGCGCATTCTCGACACGTACGGTCCGCGCGCCATCGCGTCGTACACCGGGACCGGCGGCTACCAGAACTCGCTCGCCGTGCCCGCGGCGCGCGCGTTCCATCAGGGTCTCGAATCCCCGTCGTTCTACACGTCGGTCACCATCGACCAACCGGCCAAGACCACCGCGCCGTTCCGCGTCGGCATCTGGGAAGCCGGCTATCACAACTTCAGCGACGCCGACGTGTTGTTGGCCATCGGATACAACCCCATGGTCTCCAGTTTCTCGCCGGTGGGGGGTCTGCAGGGAACGAATCCGTACGTGGTGCTGCGCGACGCAAAGAAGCGCGGCATGAAACTCATCGTCATCGATCCGCGCCGCACCGAGTTCGCGACCCAAGCCGACATCCACCTGGCCCCCAAGCCCGGCGAGGACCCCACCTTGATGGCCGGCATCTTGAAGGTCGTCATCGACGAGGGCTTGTTCGATCACGAGTTCTGCGAGAAGTGGGTGGCCGATCTGCCGCAACTGGCCGCCGCCGTGTCCACCTTCGACCTCGACTACGTGGCGAAGCGTTGCGACGTGCCCGCCGACGACATCGTGGCCGCCGCCCGCATGTTCGCCACCGCCGCAAAGGGAACCAGCGGAACCGGAACCGGCCCCAGCATGGCTCCGCACTCCAGCCTCACCGAACACCTCTCCATCGTTCTCAACACGATCTGCGGGCGCGTGAACCGTGAGGGAGACACCTTGGAAAGCGGGTACTTCTTGTATCCCGAGACACCGCGACGAGCCCAGGTTCACGCCGCGCGTCCGCCGGCCACCGGCGCGAACCAGCGGGTGCGCAACTTGCGCGGTATCCGCGGGGAGATGCTCACGACCGCCCTGGCCGAGGAGATCCTGAACGAGGGCGAGGGCCGCGTGCGGGCGCTCATCGTCAGTGGTGGCAATCCGGTCGTGGCTTGGCCCGACCAGGAGCTCACCATCAAGGCGATGGAGGATCTCGAGCTCCTCGTCGTCGTCGATCATCGCATGTCGGCCACCGCCGAGTTCGCCGACTACGTGATCGCACCGACGTTGTCGCTCGAGCGTGCCGACGTTCCCCACCTCATGGACCGTTGGTTCCGCGCGCCGTACACCAACTACACCGAAGCCATCACCCCGCGCATCGGCGACGTCATGAACGAGTGGGAGGTCTTCTGGGAGTTGGCGCGACGCCTGAACTCGCCGCTCCCCTTCCCGGGCGGCAACGCACCGATGGACCGCCATCCGAGCGACGACGAGATGCTGGACCTGGTGTACGCCGGTTCCCGTATGCCCATGGACGAGGTACGTCGCAATCGCATGAAGGTGCACCCCGACAAGGCCATGATCGTGCAGGCCGCGGACCCGGCCTGCACCGCCAAGTTCACCGTGGCCCCCGACGACATCGTCGAGGAGATGCGCCAGATCGTCGTCGAAGGAGATTCGGCCGCCGCACTCGGTGTCGATCCGGCGAAGTACCCGTTCCGTCTGGTCAGTCGCCGTCTGAAGCACGTGCTGAACTCGTTCGGATCGGAACTCTCGGTGCTCGGCTCCAAGGGCAGCACCAACCCCGCCTACATGAACCCCGACGACATGGAGCACTACGACCTGGCCGACGGCGACCTGATCGAGATCTTCAGCCCGCGCGCGTCGGTGCAGGCGGTCGTGGAGTCGGCACCCGACGTGCGGCGCGGGGTGATCTCCATGGCGCACTCGTGGGGCGGATCCTCGCTCACCGACGAGAAGGTGCGCGACATCGGCACACCGACCAGCCGGCTGGTCTCGGTGGACAAGGGCTACGACACGGTGAACGGTATGGTGGTCCAGAGCGCGATTCCCGTTCGCATCACCGTGCTCGAACAGATCAACCGCTGACGAGAGAGGCGACGACGATGGCACGACTCGACGTTCCCGACGGTGAAGGCCTCGAGGCCCATCGCATCTGGGCCCTGGCACCCCACATGGGAGCCGGCATGGCCGCCATGAGCGAGGCGGTGTACGTGAAGTCCAGCCTCAGCATCCGCGAGCGCGAGGTGGCTCGCATGCGGATCGCCCAGCTCAATCAGTGCGTCGTTTGAATGAACACTCGGGCCGCATCGGCGATGCGGCAAGGACTCGACGACGAGGCGTACAACTCGGTTCAGCATTACCACGACCATCCGGATTTCACTGATCGCGAACGTCTCGCCGCCGAGTACGCCGAGCGCTTCGCCATCGACCACACCGCCGTCGACGACGACCTCTGGAGTCGCCTGCGCACGCACTTCAGCGACACCGAACTGCTGGAACTCACCGTGACCATCGGTTTTTGCGTCGGCATGGGACGCGCGTACCAGGTGCTCGACATCGCCCGGGATTTCGACGTGCTCTGGAGCAAGGAACCGCCGGCAACGGACGGCTGATCCACCGTCGGCTAGAACAGAGGACGAAGGAGATCACCATGAGCCCACTGGAAACCGTCAACGCATTCATCGCCGCCCTCGAGCGGCTCGACGTGGACGCGGCCTGTGCGCTGGTCGCCGACGGATGCGAGTACGACAACGTGCCCCTGATGAAGGTGTACGGACCCGACGGCGTCAAGGGGGTCCTCGGACCCATGTTCGGTGATTGCACCGAGGTCGAATGGATCGTGCACCGCGAGGCCGCCAACGGCACCACCGTGTTCAACGAACGAACCGATCGCTTCAAGATGTCCTGGGGTTGGCTCGAGTTGCCCGTCAACGGCGTCTGGGAGGTCGTCGACGGCAAGATCACCTTGTGGCGCGACTACTTCGACGCCCAGAGCTACTTCAAACAGTTGCCCGCTTCCTGAGCGGACTCACTTGCCGAGGTAACTGGCCTCTATCAGGCTGCGGTCGTTGCGCAACGTGGCGGCGTCGCCCTCCATCGCCAACTCTCCGTGGCTCAGGACGTAGGCGCGGTCGGCCACCTGCAGGGCCATGTGCACGTGCTGTTCGACCAGCAACACGCCCGCGCCGGTTCCGTCGGCGATCTGGCGAAGGATCGGCAACAAGCGCTCCACGATGATCGGAGCGAGACCGAGACTCATCTCGTCCACCATCAACAACTTCGGGCTGACGGTCAGAGCCCGGGCCATGGCCAGCATCTGCTGTTCGCCACCCGACAGCAAACCGGCACGACGATCCATGATGGGCTCGAGAGCCGGGAAGTAGCCGAGGGCCTTCTTCACGTCGGCGGCACCCTTGGCCGCGCCCAGCTTCAGGTTCTCGGCCACGGTGAGCTGATAGAACAGCGCGCGTCCCTCGGGCACGTGGGCCAAGCCCTCACGGGCGATCATGTGCGGACGTCGACCCTGGACCGACTTTCCGAACACCTTGATGTCACCCGAGATGATGGGCACGAGACCCGACGAGGTGAGCAACGTGGTGGTCTTGCCGGCGCCGTTGGGTCCGAGCAACGCGACCACCTCGCCCGGGTTCACGGTCAGATTCAAGCCACGAACCACCGACACGCCGTTGTAACCGGTGTTCAGGTTCTCGATCTGCAGCAATGCGTTCATCAGTGTCCTCCCTCGTTCGCACTGGAGCCCAGATACGCCTCGATCACCTTGGGATCACGTTTGATCTGATCGGGTGTTCCCTCGGCGATCTTCACGCCGAATTCGATGACGTAGAT
>JAURHL010000370.1 GCA_030833305.1 Acidimicrobiales bacterium
CGGCAACTGCGGCGCAATAAAGTTAAAGCCTGATGAAAGTTCTCGTAGCGATGTCGGGTGGCGTTGATTCGTCGGTGGCTGCGGCTGAACTGATCGACCAAGGTCACGAAGTTGTCGGTGTGACGATGCGTTTGTGGGGTGGCGAGAGCGATACAGGTTGTTGCTCAGTTTCAGATGTTGACGACGCACGCCGAGTGGCACAGCAGTTAGGCATCGATCACTTGGTGTTTAATTTTTCTGATGATTTCAACACTCATGTCGTGGCACCGTACGTTCAGGCGCATGTCGACGGCATTACGCCTAATCCGTGCATCGAGTGCAATCGTCATTTGAAGTTTGATCGCCTAAGCGAACGTGCACGAGTTTTAGGTTTTGATGCGGTGGCGACTGGCCATCATGCGCAAGTTACGCGCGGCGGCGATGGTGTTTATAGATTGACTCGCGGTCACGATCAACTAAAAGATCAAAGTTATGTCGTATATATGCTCGATCAGACCGAGTTGGCGTTTACGATGTTTCCTGTTGGGCACATG
>JAURHL010000371.1 GCA_030833305.1 Acidimicrobiales bacterium
CTTCCGTCGCCCGCAGTAGCCTGCGACCAACTCTGCAAGCGATTGTGCGCTTTAGGCATCGCTTCGGGCGTCCACTCCCACTCATGTCGATAGTGATTTGCGATCAACGCCAACCGAATTGCGCGCGGATCATGTTGCTTGCGTAGACGATCGACAAACTCGAGATTGCCAAGACTTTTTGACATCTTGCTTCCGTTCATGAAGACCATCGCCACGTGCATCCAGTGTTTCACGAACAGGTCACCAGTTGCAGCCTCAGATTGTGCACGCTCACATTCGTGATGCGGAAATATCAAGTCACTTCCGCCACCGTGCAGATCAATTGTCGAACCAAGTTCGCGCAAAGCAAGTGCCGAACATTCAATATGCCAACCGGGACGACCAGGACCCCAAATTGTGTCCCAACTTGGCTCATCGGCCGCCGAGGGTTGCCACAAAACAAAATCAAGCGGATGGCGTTTATGAGGGTCTTCGATCTGCCCACCTCGTTCGGCTGCAAGTCGCATCATCGTGGGGTTGTCATAATTCGAAAC
>JAURHL010000372.1 GCA_030833305.1 Acidimicrobiales bacterium
GATCGACGCGATGAGGCCCGCGGTGTAGGGCATCCGGGGGCGCTCGAAGATCTCCTCGACCGGCCCGCTCTCCACGACCTGGCCGGCGTACATGACCACCACCCGTCGCGCCGTCTGCGCCACTACGCCCAGGTCGTGCGTGATGAAGACGATGGCCATGCCGAGCCGGGCCTGAAGGTCCTCCATGAGGTCCAGGATCTGGGCCTGGATCGTGACGTCGAGCGCGGTCGTGGGCTCGTCGGCGATGAGGAGGCTCGGGCGACACGCGAGCGCCATGGCGATCATGGGGCGCTGCCGCATGCCGCCGGACATCTCGTGGGGATGGCTGTCCACGCGGCGCGCCGGCTCCGGAATCCCTACCGTCTCGAGCATCTCGATCGCCCGCGCCCTCGCTTCCGCCGCGGAGAGCCCCTCGTGCTCGACCAGGACTTCGGCGATCTGTGCGCCGACGGTGTGGACCGGGTTCAGGCTGGTCATCGGCTCCTGGAAGATCATGCCGATCTCCTTTCCGCGGATGCCGCGCATCGCTTCCT
>JAURHL010000373.1 GCA_030833305.1 Acidimicrobiales bacterium
GTGCGTGAGAACGTCTTTGTGTCGATGAATCGGGTCTTGCTCAAGTTGCATCGCAGCGAGTTCGGGTAAAAAATGTTTCGACAAACCATTATCAACTAAGAACCACAAACCAAAAGATGGGCGATCGGTGACAATTAATCGATCGAACTCATCACGAATTCGTTCGGCGCTGACGATCGTGATGCGATCAGACATCGTCTTTACTGCTGCAATCAACTCGGGCACAGCGACCATGCCCAAACTCGAGATAAATCGTGCCGCGCGCATCATGCGCAACGGGTCGTCGCTGAAACTGATCTCTGGCGACAACGGAGTGCGCAAAACTTTGCCCATTAAATCAGCCATGCCATTAAACGGGTCGACTAAGACAGGCGAGTCAGACGTAACTTCGAGCGCCATCGCATTAATCGTGAAGTCACGTCGCGACAAATCTTCATGGATGTCTTTTGAAAACTGCACATCGGGTTTGCGTGAATCAGGCGAATACGCCTCGGCGCGATGTGTGGTTATCTCGTAAACGCGCTCACCTT
>JAURHL010000374.1 GCA_030833305.1 Acidimicrobiales bacterium
CTCACGGAAGCAATCGCCCTCGGCCATGACTGCGGCCACGGTCCCGGCGGACACGCGAGCGAGGATGCACTGTCCCCGTACGTGGATGGCGGCTACGACCATGCCGTGTGGGGTGCCGATGTGGCGCTTGCATCGCTGAACTTGTGCGAAGAAACGCTCGACGGCATCCGGAACCACTCGTGGTCGCGCCCCGCCCCGGCAACCCCGGAGGGCGAAGTGGTGTCGTGGGCGGATCGCATCGCCTACGTGTGCCACGACTTCGAGGATGCGGTGTCCACCGGTTTGGTGGTTGCCGATTCCTTACCGGAAGAAGTCCGCGTTCTTTGCGGTATTTCGCGGGGTTCGCAACTCAAGGCGTTCATCACCGGCATGATCGATGCAGCCAGACATTCCGGTCGCATCGGAATGACCAGCACGATGGCCGACGCACTCGCCGCTTTTCGTAGGTTCAACTACGACAACATCTACATGCGTGACGCGTCGCGAGAGCAAGCCAAGTCGGTGATCGACCTTCTTCGCGCACTCGTC
>JAURHL010000375.1 GCA_030833305.1 Acidimicrobiales bacterium
GGACCAGGGAACGGCTGTCGCCACACGATTTCATCCGGTAAACCCAACGCCGTTCCCAAGGTTCGTACCTCGTCCTTGAACAAGTCGCGCAGCGGTTCGCATAGCGAAAGCGTCATGTCGTCGGGGAGCCCACCCACGTTGTGATGACTCTTGATGGTGGCCGAGCCCTCCCGCCCGCCACTTTCGATCACGTCCGGGTACAACGTGCCCTGAACGAGGAACGCGGCGTCCGTTACGCCACCCGTGTAGCGCTCGAAGATGCGCACGAAGGTCTCCCCGATCGCCTTGCGCTTGGCTTCGGGTTCGGTGACGCCGCGCAACTTGTCGAAGAACTGAGCACCTGCGTCGACGTGGATCAGTTCGATTCCCATGTTGCGCCGGAACATTTCGACGACCTGGTCGCTCTCCCCTTTGCGCATGAGGCCGGTGTCGACGTAGACGCACGTGAGTTGCGCACCGATCGCGCGATGCACCAATGCCGCGGCAACCGACGAATCGACACCGCCCGAGAGGCCACAGATCGCACGC
>JAURHL010000376.1 GCA_030833305.1 Acidimicrobiales bacterium
ACGGTCGCTACCGGGTGGTGTCGCTCGCCGCCGCATCCAACGAAGCAGTTCTGCGAGAGCAGATCGCGCGGTATCGCCCGGATGTGGTTGCCGTCGTCGACTCCGCAGTGCGTTCACGCCTCAGTGGGGATTTCCCTGCCGTCGAGTTCAGCGACGACGTTGCCGACGTGGTTCAGCCGGCTGATGTGGTGGTCAACGCGGTGGTGGGTTTTGCCGGACTTCCCGTCACGCTCGAAACGCTCCGTCAAGGCAAGCGACTCGCGCTCGCGAACAAGGAGAGCCTCATCGCCGCCGGACCCATCGTGCAGCCGCTTCGCAACACCGAGGGTGCGATGATCGTCCCGGTCGACAGCGAGCATTGCGCACTGCATCAATGTTTGCGTTCGAGTGACCACGTTGGTCGCGAGGTTGCGTCGCTGCAACTCACCGCGAGTGGCGGTCCGTTTCGCGGGCGCACTCGCGACGATCTCTCGCGGGTGGACGTGAACCAAGCGCTGGCACATCCCACGTGGTCGATGGGTCCGA
>JAURHL010000377.1 GCA_030833305.1 Acidimicrobiales bacterium
GTGTTCTGGGTCCACAATCGGGTCGACACCATCGAGGAGCGCGCCGAAGAGCTGCGTCGACTGGTACCGGAGGCACGAATCACGTTCGCCCATGGTCAGATGGATGAAGCTCTTCTCGAACGAACCGTCATCGACTTCTGGGACGGCAAGTTCGACGTATTGGTGTGCACGACCATCATCGAGAGCGGCATCGACATGCCTGCGGTAAACACGCTCGTCGTGGAGGATGCACATCGTCTCGGCCTCGGCCAATTGCACCAACTGCGGGGCCGTGTGGGGCGCGCAGGACAACAGGCGTACGCCTTCTTGTTCCATCCACGCGATCAGGTGCTCACCGAGATTGCGTACGAGCGGCTGAAGACCATCGGCGAATCCACGGACTTGGGAAGTGGTTACAAGATCGCCCGCCGCGATCTGGAGTTGCGCGGTGCGGGCAGTCTTCTCGGCGAGCAACAAAGTGGTCGCATCACCGCCGTTGGTTACGACCTGTACTGCCAAATGGTGAGCGAGGCGGTTGCCGACATG
>JAURHL010000378.1 GCA_030833305.1 Acidimicrobiales bacterium
GCCCAAGTCAACCGGCAGAAGCCGCGACGCATCTTTGGTGCCAAACGAATAGACGATGATAAAAAGAATTGGGATAACGAAAAACAGCAGGTACCAAATGATCGACGGGATGGCGAGGGCAAACTTTGGCCCTCGCCATCGTCGTCGATCAGAAGAAGTAACTGCAGTGGTCAACCTTGATCAGGCCCCGGCCTTGGCCTTCATCTTGTTGATGATGTCAACTTGACGATCAATTGCTGAGGTGATTTCTTGCGTGTGCATTGAGGCGACAGCGGCATCATCAAAGAAGATCATGTCGCCGAATTCAACATCGGGAGCCAACTCAGAAATCAACTGCGGCATTGACTTCATGCCGGTGTGATAGCCGTGATACTGGAGTTCCTGAATTGAAATTTCTGGAATGAGATCCCAGTTGATCCACGCATGAGCCGCTTCAGCGTTTGGTGCGCCAGCAGCGATGCAATACGTGTCCATGAACAATTCAGTGTCGGGTGCGCCAACTGCCCACTTCCACACGGTCGGGTC
>JAURHL010000379.1 GCA_030833305.1 Acidimicrobiales bacterium
CTGGCCGCTCTCCATGATGGTGAGCAGGGAATAGGTGATGGCTGCCTGCCCGGAGGCCAGTGCCAGCGCGCCGATCCCGCCCTCGAGTGCCGCGATGCGGGCCTCGAGCACCGCATTGGTGGGGTTCATGATGCGGGTGTAGATGTTGCCCTGCACCTTCAGGTCGAACAGGTCGGCACCGTGCTGGGTGTCGTCGAAGGCATAGGAAGTGGTCTGGTAGATGGGTACCGCCACGGCCTTGGTCGTGGGATCGGGGCTGTAGCCGGCGTGGACGGCGAGGGTTTCCATGCGCATGGGTCTCTACTCCTGAACAGTCTTGCCGAAAGTGTCGCCGAAGAAGTCGCCCGGCAGCCATGATGGGCGTTCCGGGTCGTTGGCAATGCCCAGGCCGATGCGCGCGTTGACGCGGGCGAGGGCGGCCATCGATTCCCAGTGGATGGGCAGGCGCATGTCGTCGCTGGGCATGTGGTAGTCGCGGCGCATGTGCTCGCGGAAGATCTGCTCCGGATCGATGTCTGGATCG
>JAURHL010000037.1 GCA_030833305.1 Acidimicrobiales bacterium
AGCAGCGGCCCGACGGTGTGCACCTCGAACGTGAGTACGCCGCCGAACTCGCGCGCGACGTGATGATCCCTGCAGTTCGCGAACTGTTCCTGGGCCTCAGTCGACCTTGATCTTGCGACTGTGCCAGCCGGTGGCACCGTCGGGGGCGACACTGGCGACCTCCTCGGTTTGTGTGTAGCCGCTCTTGTCGGTCGCCCGCACCTGAATGTTGTGACGTCCCGTAGTGGCGGTCCAATCGACGCTCCACAAACGCCAAGCGTCGTCGGTGAGATCCTCGCTGAGCGCGGCCTCGATCCACTCGCCCTCGTCGACGCGCACCTCGACCTTGGCGACACCGGTGTGTTGGGCCCAGGCCACGCCGGCGATCTTGGTGGGGCCAGCGGCGATCTTCTCGCCCCGGCGGGGGACGTCGATGCGTGATTGGGTCTTGATCGGAGCCTCGCGAGCCCAACCTCGTGGCACCCAATAGCCCTCGGCGTCGGACCAACGGTTGATCTCGATGCTCTCGATCCATTTCGTGGCCGACACGTAGCCGTACACCCCCGGCACGATCAGGCGGGCGGGAAAGCCGTGCATCAACGGAAGCGGTTCGCCGTTCATGCCGATTGCCAGCATCGCGTCTCGTCCGTCACGCGCCAGATCGATGGGGAAGCCACAGGTCCAGCCATCGATGCTCCGACTGAACAACTGCTCGGCTCCCTCGCGCACGCCGACGAGGTCGAGGAGATCCCGCAACGGGACTCCTTGCCAGGTCGCGTTGCCGATGTACGGCCCGCCGATCTCGTTCGAGACGCAACAAATGGTGATCGTTCGTTCGATTTGCGTGAGGGCCGCGATGTCGTCGTAGGACAGTTCGATCTCGTTGTCGACCATCCCGCCGACGCGCAGCCTCCATTCACCCAGTTCGACCGTGGGGAACGAGAGAGCGGTGTCGATGCGGTAGAAGTCGTCGTTCGGCGTGATGTAGGTCGTCTCACCGTTGTCGAGCCCGGCGAATCGCGCGTCGGCCGTGACGGTGTCGGCGTTCGCGGGATCGACGTCCGGCAACGACGACGGACGCTGCTCCTCGATGCGGCGCAATCGATCCGATTCGCCGCGCCGTGCCACCGCACCGAGGACGACCGATGAGGCCCCAACGGCGGCCGTGGTGCCGATGAAACGACGACGATCCCAGCCCAAGGGCACACGGGATTCACGGGGGCGATGCGCGTCGAACCAGCTTGTGCGGGTCCGATCGAACAGCCCGAACGCGGCCAGCGACCCGACGAGTGCCCCGACGACGGGTGCGATGACCGACCAGGCGTTCGAGCCGGGTCGTTCCGCGGCGGCGAGCGCCCCGACGACGGCGAAGGCGACGATGCCGATCGACATCGGCCGAATGTGGCGTCGACTGGCGACACCGAGAGCGATCGAGGTTCCGGCCAGGACGATGACGATGCCCACGCGCAAGGCGGTCTTGTCGTTGGTGCCGAACCAATCGATGGCCAACTCTTTCAACCAACGCGGCGTGCGATCGATGAACGAGCTTCCGACGGCATCGATGGGCGAGGGGCGATCAGCGAGTGAGGCGACGATCATTCCGGAGGTGACGGCGATGGCACCACTGGCCAGTCCCGCCACTGCCGCGGCCCAACGGGGGATCACCAGCGATGCGACATCAGGATCCGGACGACGGGGTGCCCCGGGGTCGATCTCGGTGGCGGAGTCGTCGTCGTTCACGACCCGATTCTGCTGTGAATGCGAGCGGACCGCCTGATCGTGCGATCAGCGAGCGACGATCGGGACGTAATCGCGCGTCTCGGGGCCGGTGTACCACTGGCGTGGGCGACTGATCTTCTGATCCTTGTCGTTCAACAACTCCTGCCAGTGGGCGAGCCAGCCGACCGTGCGGGGGATGGCGAAGAGCACCGTGAACATGGCGACGGGGAATCCGAGAGCCTGGTAGATGAGGCCGGAGTAGAAGTCCACGTTCGGGTAGAGCTTGCGGTCGACGAAGTACGGATCGCTGAGCGCGGTCTCTTCCAACTTCAGGGCGATGTCGAGCAGCGGATTCTTTCCGGTCACCTCGAACACGTCGTACGCGGTCTTCTTGATGATCTTGGCACGCGGGTCGTAGTTCTTGTACACGCGGTGACCGAATCCCATCAGTCGGCTGCCCTTGCCGCTCTTGACTTCTTCCATGAACGCCGGCACGTTCTCGATGCTTCCGATGTCTTCCAACATGCGCACGACCGCTTCGTTCGCGCCCCCGTGCAACGGACCGTAGAGCGCCGAGGCCGCCGCGGCCGCCGAGGTGTACGGGTCGGCGTGGCTGGAACCCACCACGCGCATGGCGGTGGTGCCGCAATTCTGTTCGTGATCGGCGTGCAGGATGAACAGCACGTCCATCGCGCGCTCGAGGCGCGGGTCGACCTCGTAGCCGCCCACGTTCCACATCATGTTGAGGAAGTTGGCCGGGAAGGACAGCGAGTTGTTGGGGTAGACGAAGGGGAGACCGGCCGAGAATCGGTAGGCCATGGCGGCCAGCGTCGGGGTCTTGGCGATCATGCGCAGGATCTGCTTGTCCCGGCTGGCCTTGTCCTCGATCTCCTTGGCGTCGTTGTAGAAGGTTCCGAGCGCGGCCAACGACGACACGAACATGCCCATCGGGTGCGCGTCGTAGTGGAATCCGTCGACGAAGCGCTTGCGCATGTTCTCGTGGATGAAGGTGTGGTGCGTGACGTCGCGGGTCCACTGGGCCAGCTGTTCGGTGTTGGGGAGTTCACCGTTGAGCAGCAGGTAGGCCACCTCCAGATAGGTGCTCTTCTCGGCCAGCTGTTCTATGGGATAGCCCCGGTAGCGCAGAATGCCGGCCTCACCATCGAGATAGGTGATGGAACTCTTGCAGGCGGCGGTCTGCATGTAGGCCGGGTCGTAGATGTACAGCGACGGGTCCAGCTCGCGCACGGCGGTGGCCGGGAACACTCCGTCGGTGATCGGTACGGTCACGGTTTTGCCCGTGCGATCGTCGGTAATCGTGATGGTGTCGGGCACCTTGCTCGTCCCCTTGTTGCGTGGGCCCCGTTTCCGGTTTGGATTGTTCGGGCCGGTTGTTCGGAGGCTTTCTCCTCCGCTGAGCAGGATAATCGTGCCCGAACCCCAACCCCACAACCGGCGAGGTCAGCCCCACCGGCGTCCTCACAACGGGGTGTTGTCGTGCTTTCGGCCGGGGAACGTCTCTCGTTTGTCGACGAGCGCGTCGAGGGCGGTGTTGATGGTCGCTCGGGTGTCGGCCGGGTCGATGACGGCGTCCACGTACCCCCGCTCGGCGGCCACGTAGGGGTTGAGCAGGCGCTCGGTGTAGTCCGCCTCGAAGGCCGCTTTCTCATCCGGGCTGGCCCGCCGTTGAAGAATGGCGGCGGCCTGTCCGGCTCCCATCACGGCCAGCTCGGCCCACGGCCAGGCGAGACACAAGTCGTTGCCCATCTTCTTGGAGTCCATCACGATGTAGGCGCCACCGTAACTCTTGCGCAAGATGATGCAGATGCGCGGAACCGTCGCTCTGCCGTAGGCGAACACCAACTGCGCGCCGTGGCGAATCATTCCGCGCCATTCGAGGTCCTTGCCCGGATAAAAGCCCGGCGTGTCGACGAGCGTGATGATCGGAATGTTGAAGGCGTCGCAGAACGAGACGAATCGGGCACCCTTTTGCGAGGCGGGAATGTCGAGTGTGCCCGCCAAGGCCACTGGCTGATTGGCCACGATACCCACGGGTCGACCAGCCATCGTGGCGAGACAGGTCACCAGGTTGCCGGCCCAACGTCCGCGGAGTTCGAGGAAGTCCCCGTCGTCGACCAGAGCCGAGATCACGGATCGCACGTCGTAGCTGCCGGTCGACGACGTGGGAATGATCGCCCCGGCTTCGGGTGTCGATCGCGCGGCATCGTCATCGCTGGACCACATCGGAGGCTCGACGTCGCAATTGTCGGGCAGGTACGACAGGAGGTGTTCGGCCGCAGCTGTGGCGGATTCGAGATCGGGGGACACCAACGTGGCGGCACCGGTGAAACGTGCGTGGGCTCCCGAGCCCCCGAGTTCCTCGTTGTCGATGGCGACGCCGGTGAACTCGGTGACCATGTTCGGCCCCGACACGAAGGCGTAGGCGCGTTCGGTCATGATCACGTGATCGGCGATGCCGAGCAAGAGGGCGGGGCCCGAGACGGCGGGACCGTCGACGATGATGATGGTGGGCACCATGCCGGAGCAATCGGTGAGGGCCTTGGCGGCCACGCCCCATCCGTGGAGCGCCGAGAAGCCCTCGCGAAGATCCGCGCCCGACGAGGCCATCACCGCGACGAGTGGCATGCGTTCGGCCACCGCGGTCCGTGCGGCGGTGGTGATCGTGGACGACGACTCGCTGGACAATGCTCCGCGGTGTGTCTCGGCGGTGATTTCGAGCCACACGACCCGTCGTCCCCCGAGATCGCGCACCATCGCCCGCGCGACGCCGGGCACCTTGGCGCGCAGGTCCACCGGGGTCATCGCCAAAGAGTACGCCTCAGAGGAGCTTCAGGGGGAAAGCATCGTCCCCGACGTGCACGCCCGGCTGACGTGCCCCGCGGTCGGAAGTCAGTGATTCGGCCAGGTCACGCGCGACCTGAGTGGCCGCGCCCGGTCGTGGTCTGTTGCGTTGCACCCAGCCCACGACGCGACGCGGAAGCCCCGGCACCTCGATGCGGGAGAAATCACCCTTCAGCCAACGGGGAATGGCGGTCGCGGGAACGATGGTGGCGCCGAAGCCCTCGAAGGCGAGCGACGCCATCAGGCGTACGCCGTCGATTTCGGCCTGGACCGTCAACGTGACCCCGTTTGCCTCGGCGGCGCGGTTGATGATGCGACGCAACGTCGCCGAACGGGGCGGCAGCAACAGCGGATGCTCGCCCAACCGAGTGATCGGAAGGGTGCGAAAACTCGACCATGGGTGTTTGGTATGAACCAGCAGCACCAGATCCTCGGCGAACAAGGTGTGCACGCTCAGTTCCTTGTCGTCGACGGGGAGGTGGACGATGGCGGCGTCGATCTGACCCGACACCAAACGGGGGAGCAGGCTGGAAGTGCCCCCCTCGGAGATGATGGGTCGCACGTTCGGATGGGCATTTCGCAAGGCGGTCAGGAATTGGGGCATCAGCCAGCGGCCGGTGGTCCCGATCACCCCGATGCGGGTTTCCCCCGAGACCACGTCGTCGAGGGCCGAGATGTCGGCGGCGATCTCGTCCATTTCGCGCAGGATGCGCCGTCCCCGCTCCACGACCAACACACCCTCGTCGGGCAGATCCCCGGTGGCGCGGTCGATGAGGCTCACTCCGAGATCGCGCTCCAATTTGGCCACGTGAGCCGAGATGTTGGATTGCACGGTGAACAGGGCCTTGGCGGCCGCCGAAAACGACCCGTGGTCGGCGATGGCCACGAGGGAGGCGAGCTGGCGGACGTCCATCTCGAAAAATGATAACAGGTATCGCTGTTATCGACTTGAATGGTCACCAATTCACGTGCATACTTTCACATACAGATCGTTAGGTGGTTCCCCCAACCGCCTGCGACATGATCCCAAGAAGCGGTTCCCCCAACCGCAGGGATCCAGGTTGAGAGGCCCCGCATCCCCCATGCGGGGCCTTTCCCGTTCTCGGGGAACATGTCGAGTCGGCCGACAGCGACGAACTCGGCGTTACCGTTCCGCCCGTGAAGTCGGCGGCATTCTTCGATCTCGATCGCACGTTGCTGATCGGCGCATCCGGTGCGGTCTTCTCCGACGCCATGCGCGAGGCGGGCTTGGTGAGTCAGGCCATCCCCGGTGAGAAGGCGTTGTACGAACTCTTCAACCGCGTCGGCGAGACGTTGCCGTCGATGGTGTTGGCACGACAAGCCGCCACGTTGGCCAAGGGCCGATCACGAGCCGACGTACGTCGCGTGGCCGAGGCCGTCGCGCCGAGACTGCTCGCATTGGTTCCTGCCTACGCGCGCCAGGTCATCGAGACACATCGCCGTGAAGGTCGGTCGTTGGTGATGGCGACGACGACTCCGGTCGATCTGGTGGAGCCATTGGCGCGGGCCCTCGGATTCGACGACGTGGTGGCCACGCGATACGGAGTAAGCGACGACGGAACATATGACGGCACCATCGACGGCCGCTTCGTGTGGAGCATCGGCAAGCTCGAATCGGTGCGCGAATGGGCGCAGGCCAACGACGTCGACTTGGGTTCTTCATACGCGTACTCCGACAGCGTGTATGACACGCCACTGTTGTCGGCGGTTGGCCACCCGACGGCGGTGAATCCGGACCCTCGCCTGGTGGTGGTGGCGGCGGCTCGTCGGTGGCCGGTCGTGCATTTCGACGTTCCGGTCGGGGTCGCCAAGATTCCGGTGATCAACATGGAACTGCAGCGCTTGCTGCTGCAGTTGGCGCGGCCGGAGTTCATTCCGTTCGCGAACTTCGACATCGACGGCACCGAACTGATTCCCGCCGAGGGGCCCGCGATCATCTGCGGCAACCATCGCTCGTACTTCGACGTGATGGCGATCGCGGTCACGGTGGCTCGAACCGGTCGCCCGGTGCGCTTCCTCGGCAAGAAGGAAGTTTTCGACGCTCCCGTGGTGGGTCAACTTGCCACCGCACTCGGCGGTATCCGGGTGGATCGTGGCACCGGCAGCGACGAACCGTTGCGCGCCGCCTCCGAGGCCTTGTCCGCCGGTGAGTTGGTCGCGATCATGCCCGAGGGGACCATTCCGCGGGGCCCGGCATTCTTCGAACCGGTGTTGAAGGGTCGCTGGGGTGCGGCGACGTTGGCCGTGCAGGCCAAGGTGCCGGTGGTTCCGGTCGGATTGTGGGGCACCGAGTTGGTGTGGCCCCGTTCCTCGCGCTTGCCCAATCTGTTGAACGTCACCCATCCGCCGACCGTGCGGGTGAGAGTGGGAGAGCCGTTGACGTTGCGCGGCAAGACCGCCGACAGCAACACCAAGAAGATCATGAGCGCGATCGTCGACTTGCTTCCCGCCGAGGCGCGCACGAAGCGCACGCCCACCGCGGACGAACTTCGACGTTCGTATCCGCCGGGCTACTCGGGAGATCCGACGAGCGAATCGTCGCGTCGACCCGGTTCGGACTGAGGCGCTCTCAGGCTCCGAAAGTGGGGCCGTCGAAGCGGTCCAGGGTGGTGAACGAACCAACGGGCTTTCGGGTCAACCGGGTCGGTTGCTTCACCGGATGGCCGAGGAAGATGGTCGCGACCAGCGCGTGATTCTCGGGCAGTCCGAGCAGCGGACCGGTGACGGGCTCGGCGCGGGACGCGAAGGTGGTGATGACGCCGCCCAGACCCTCGGCTCGCGCCGCGAGGAGCACGTTCCAGCAGAACGGGTACACCGACGCACCGCCGGTGATGGGAACGCGACCGAGGTCCTTGTCCATCATCGCGATCGAGGACAAGTCGGCCGCCACGGCCAGCACCACCGGGACGGACGCGATCCCGGATAGCAACAAATTCGGGGTGTTGCCCGGAGCCGTCGACGTCATCTCGTACGACGCCGGAGGTACGACGGAGAACGGTGTCACGCCCGTGGCCGACAGCGCGACATACTCGTCCCAGACCGGCTGCATCGCGGAGGCAAGTTGTTGGCGGATGGTCGCGTCCTTCACCACCGCGACGCGCCACGGCTGGCGGTTCCCGCCACTGGGGGCGAAACGCGCGTTGTCGAGAACGCGCGTGATCGTGTGGTCGTCGACGGGCTCGTCGGTGAAGGCGCGCACCGCGCCGGTACCGCGAATTCCGTCGACGAGATCCACCTCAGCGGCCGCCGGCCACCTTGGCCCGCACGATGTTGAGCGCGGAACCAGCCTTGAACCATTCCACCTGTTCGGGGCTGAAGGTGTGCACGCCCTCGAAATCGATGGTGGTGCCGTCGGGCTTCACGATCTGGCAGGTGACGTTGCGCCCCGGGACCGGCGGAAGGTTCAACACGTTGATGCGGTCGTCCTCACCGATGAGTTCGTAGGTGTTCGGATCGGCGAACGTGAGCGGCACGAGCCCTTGCTTCTTCAGGTTGGTTTCGTGGATGCGGGCGAACGAGCGCGCGAAGATCACCACGCCACCGCGGAAACGGGGCTCCATGGCGGCGTGCTCGCGCGAGGATCCTTCGCCGTAGTTGCGGTCACCGATGGCGCACCAACGGATTCCCGCCTGGCTGTAGTTCTTGGCGATGTCGGGGTAGGAGCGACGCGTGCCGTCGGTGACGTCCTTGCCTTCGCCCACCGCACCGTCGAACGCGTTCACCGCACCGATGAAGAGGTTGCCCGAGATGTTCTCGAGGTGACCGCGGTAGGTGAGCCACTTGCCGGCCGCCGAGATGTGGTCGGTGGTGCACTTGCCTTGGGCCTTCATCAGCACGGGCAAACCGAGATAGTCCTTGCCGTCCCAGGCCGGGAACGGTTCGAGCAACTGCAAACGATCGCTGGTGGGGCTGACGGCCACCGTGACGCCACTGCCGTCGGCGGGCGGGGCGGTGAAGGTGTTGGACCCCTTGTCATAGCCGCGCGCGGGAAGGACCTCGCCCACCGGGGCGTCGAGTTTGACCAGCGACCCGTCGGGAGCGGTGATGGTGTCGACGGTGGGGTCGAAATCGAGTCGACCGGACAACGCGATGGCCATGACGGTGTCGGGTGACGTCACGAACGACAACGTGTTGGCCGAACCGTCGGCGCGCTTGGGGAAGTTGCGGTTGAAGGAGTTGACGATGCTGTTGGGCTTGTCGGTGGCCTCTTTCGAACGCTCCCACTGACCGATGCACGGTCCGCAGGCGTTGGCGAGCACGGTCGCGCCAACCGCTTCGAGATCGGCGAGCAGTCCGTCGCGCTCGATGGTGGCGCGGATCTGCTCGGACCCGGGGCTGATGAGCAGTTCGCACTTGGCCGTCAATCCCTTGGCGACGGCTTGGCGAGCGATCGATGCGGCGCGCGTGATGTCCTCGTAGGAGGAGTTGGTGCACGAGCCGATGAGTGCGGCCGACACCTCGATGGGCCAGTCGTTCTCGCGAGCGGCCGCGCCGACGGCCGCGCCGACCTTGTGGGCGCGGTCGGGGGAGTGCGGTCCGTTGATGAGCGGCTTCAACTGGTCGAGGTCGATCTCGATGAGTTGGTCGTAGGTCGCGCCATCGTCGGGTCGCAGATCGGCGGCCACCTTGTCGGCGGCGGCGGCGATGGCTTCGCGGCCGGTGGCGGCCAGGTACGCGCTCATGTTCGCGTCGTACGCGAACACCGAGCACGTGGCTCCGATTTCGGCTCCCATGTTGCACACCGTGGCCTTGCCGGTGGCCGAGATGCTGTCGGCGCCGGGTCCGAAGTATTCGACGATGGCGCCGGTGCCGCCTTCGACGGTGAGCACGCGGGCCACCTCGAGGATGATGTCCTTGGGCGCGGACCAGCCACTGAGGGTTCCGGTGAGCTTGACGCCGATCACCTTGGGCCACTTCACGTTGAACGGGAAACCGGTCATGACGTCGACCGCGTCGGCTCCGCCGACACCGATGGCGACCATGCCCAATCCGCCCGCGTTGGGGGTGTGGCTGTCGGTGCCGATCATCATTCCGCCGGGGAACGCGTAGTTCTCGAGCACGACCTGGTGGATGATTCCGCTGCCCGGACCCCAGAAACCGATGCCGTACTTGGCCGACACGGTCTTCAAGAAGTCGTACACCTCACGGTTGTCGTCGATGGCCACTCCGAGGTCGATCTTGGCGCCCACCTTGGCCAGGATGAGATGATCGCAGTGAACGGTCGAGGGCACGGCGGTTTCGGGCAGACCGGCGGTCATGAACTGCAGCAGTGCCATCTGCGCGGTGGCGTCCTGCATGGCCACGCGGTCGGGATTGAAGTCGGCGTAGCTTCCGCCGCGCTCCATCTCTTGAGTGGCCGGGTCGACGAGGTGATTGATGAGGATCTTCTCGGCCAAGGTGAGGGGACGACCGAGGCGCGTGCGCCCCAGGGCCACGCGCTCGGACAAGGTGCCGTAGACGCGGTTGACGAGTTCGATGGGGGTGCCGGCGGAAACGGTGGTCATGAGACAAGTATAATACAAGTGTGAGTGGGACGGGAAGCAGGGAAATCAGGTATCGGGTGATCGCCGACGAACTTCGTCGTCGCGTCAACGATGGTTTCTACGCGGCGGGCCAGTTGTTGCCCTCCGAGAGCGACGTGGGTCACGAGTTCGCCGCCAGCCGCGTGACCGTACGCCGGGCCCTCGAGATGTTGCGCGACGAGGGATTGGTCGATGCTCGACAGGGATTCGGGTGGTTCGTCGCCGCGGCGCCGTTGCGTCAAAGTCTCGGACGGCTGGCCACCATCGAAGCCCAGTTGGCCGATGGCGGCATTCGACCCGAGCGCCGCATCCTGGAGTTCGCATTCGAGAAGGCGACGCGGACCGTGAAGGCGGTGCTGGGCGCCGACAACGTGTTGCGCGTGAAACGTTTGAATCTGGCCGATGGTCAACCGTTCGCCCTCGTGACGGTGTGGTGTCGCGCGGAACTCGGTCAGCATCTCAGTCGCGCCGACGTGGAGCGTTCGCCGTTCTACGAGTTGCTCGACGTGCCGTTGAAAGGCGCCACGCAGACCATCGGTGCCGATGCCGCATCGGGTGACGACGCGCGCTTGCTGGGTGTTCCGGTGGGTTCGCCGGTGCTTCGATGCACGCGAACCACCACCGACGTCGACGGGAGGTCGGTTTTGTTGAGCGAGCACGTGTTCCCCGCGCATCGCACCGAGTTCGTGGTCGACCTTCCGCAGGCCGAGCCCTCCATCGCGCCCACGGGGTTGAGATTGGTCGAGTGACCCTCGCCTCTCGTCGCGAGGCGGTGGAATAGTGTTCATCGGGCATGTCCGCATCCGTCGTCGCCGAGTCCCCGGTGGACACCAGACCCGGACATCTTCCCGCCCTCGACGGGGTTCGCGGATTCGCCGTCACGATCGTTCTGCTCTACCACCACAGCGTCACGTGGATGACCGGCGGGGAACTGACCGTGTCGATGTTCTTCACCCTGTCGGGTTTCCTGATCACACGACTGATGGTCGCAGAGTGGGGTCGTAGTGGAACCATCTCGTTGCGAACGTTCTACGACCGTCGGGTGCGCCGACTCTTCCCGGCCTCGTTCGCGGTTCTGTTGGCGGTGGTCGTGGTGTGGACCGTGTTCGCCGGTGAAGGTCGTTACCTGAATCCGTGGGAATGGTTCGGCGGACTGTCGTACTACGAGAACATCTACTTGCAGTCGGCGGGCAAGGATTACGCGAGCCTCTTCGGTCTGGGCAACCCGGTTCAACACCTGTGGAGCCTCTCGCTCGAGGAACAGGTGTATCTGGTCTTTCCGGTGGTGATGTTGTTGTTGATGCGTCGCTCGCGCGCTCGGCGCACCGCCTGGATCACGTTCGGAGTGTTGACGATGTTGGCGCTGGGAGCGATCGCGCTGGGTGCGTACTACGAGGGCAACTCACCCGTGTGGTCGCAACTGCCGGGTTTGGAGGCGGCGTGCACCGGCCGGTCGTGCGCCTACTACGCCACGGAGGTGCGGGTCGGTGAGTTCCTCATGGGAGCGTCGTTCGCGGTTCTCTGGGCCGTTTGGGCCAAGGTTCCCGTGATCGTCGAGGCCCTGCGACGTCCATCGCTGCGCTCGATCGGCTGGCCCGTGATCATCGGGGCATACATCGTGTGGTTCACGTTCGGAGCATGGAATCGCTTCGGCGACCACTTCTTCCCGACGGTTGTGTTCCTGAACGGGTTGCTCACCTTGGCCATCATCGCGTGGGCTCACACGGATGGCGGAATGACGAGGTTCCTGTCGTGGAAGCCGTTGGCATGGTTGGGGCACGTCACGTACACCGTGTACCTCGTGCATTGGCCGGTGTTCATGTTCTGGGAATCCCTGGACGTCGATCCGGACCTTCCGCGACTACGCCTCCCGTTCACCGACTGGGTGACGGTCGATCATTTCTGGATGTTCCTGTTGAAGGCCGGAACGACGTTCGCCCTCGTGGCGATTCTCTACTACGGGCTGGAGAACCCGGTGCGTCAACGACGTATGTGGACCGGACGCCGGTTGTACGCCTGGCTCGGAGTCATGGCCGTGGTCGGAACCGTCGTGGCCTTCGTCGGCGACGGGCGACGTTCGGAGCGCTCGGAGAACGTACTGACGTCGTTGAACGAACGAGCCCTCGAGTTGCAACGCGAGGCCCTAGCTGCTCTTCCCGAGGTTCCCGCCGATGCTCCGAACACGGCCCCGAACGATCCCGAACTTCCGGCCCGGGTGCTGATGGTGGGTGACTCGCAGGCCTGGGTGTTGGCATCGGGTCTCGACGAATGGGAATCCACCAACGGTGTCGATTTGGTTCCGTCGCCGGGCGTCGGGTGTGGAATCGGCGAGAACACACGTATCCGTTATCTCGGTATCGACGTCCCCGAACGTCCCGGGTGCACGGCATGGCGCGACGCGTTGCCAGCCATCGCGACGAAATTCCGACCCAACGTGGTGGTGATCGTCGGTGGCACCGCGGACCTGAGCGACCGCGTGTTGCCCGGCGACGACGACTGGTCGCACATCGGAACGGCGAGGTACGACGAGTGGCTGCTCGCCGAATTCGCCGAGTTCGTGGAGTCGGTGGCGAGCCCGGATACGTCCGTGGTCTGGTTCACGGTCCCCGACGTGAATCCGCCCTACATCGCCGGTGAGACCGGACAACCGCCGTTCGCCGAGTCCGATCCGGCGCGTACCGACAGATACAACGAATTGATTCGTGAGTACGCCGCCGGGGACGGTCGTGTGACCGTGGTCGAGTTCGGTGATGCCGTGAAGGCTCACGTGGGCGGGCAGTTCGAGCCCAGGATGCGGCCCGACGGCGCTCACATCGACTTGAAGTACGCCCCCGAGCTCGTCGACTTCATCGACGATGCGATTCGGGCGGTGATGGCTCGATGAGCATCATCCTCGAGAGAACCAAACATGTTCTCGGGAGAACGTTGACGCGTGCCGGTGCTCGAGCGGCCGCGGTGTGGGCGGTCGTGTACATCGTCGTGTGCGCGACCGGTCAACGTTTCGACACCCGGTATCTCGGCTACGGGTGGCAACTGATTCCGTGGGACGTTCTGTCGAACGATCCCCTTGGCAGCGTCTGGTACCTGCACGTTCAGCCGCCACTGTGGAACCTGTTCCTTGGCGGTCTCGCGTGGGTTTCACCGGTGGGTGACTCCGTCACGTTGCAGTTGGCCATGGCCATCATCGGTCTGGTGGGGGCGGCCGTGGCCGCCGAGTTGGCCACGGCGCTCGGTCTTTCGCGCCGATGGGCGGTGGTGGCGGCCCTGGCGGCGACATTGAATCCCGAGGTGTTCAAGGGGGTCTTCGAGCCCACGTACGAGTTGGCCACCGGCGTACTACTGATGTGCATCGTGCTCGTGCTCTCGCGTTTGGGTGCGATGTCGAACGTACGACGAGGACTGTTGGTGTTGGCCGCACTCGTGACCGCGACGACCATGACCAGGAGTCTGTATCACCCGTTGTGGGCCGTCGCGGTGGTGGCGCTCGGCTTGTGGTTGGTTCGTCGGCGCATCGACCGCCGCACCGTGATGGCCACGTTGGCCGTACCGATCCTCGTCATGGGTGGTTGGACGGCCAAGAACCAGCTCCTCTACGGAGAGGCCACGTTGTCGAGTTGGTTCGGGATGAATCTGCAGCGCGCCGTG
>JAURHL010000380.1 GCA_030833305.1 Acidimicrobiales bacterium
GCTCTCCCGATGGGCGAGCGCAACGCGCCATGAACGCCGGATGCGGCTTCTCGTGTACGCCGGACGCGTCGGCTCGTGTACGCCGGACGCGTCGGCTCGTGTTCTTCTAGTGCGCTACGCGGTGAAGGCGTCGTAGCCGTCGCGCTCGAGTTGGTCGGCCAGTTCCGGCCCACCGCTTGCAACGATTCGTCCCTTGGAGAGGATGTGCACGAAGTTGGGTTTCAGATCCGCAAAGATTCGGCTGTAGTGCGTGATCACCAATACACCCAACTTGCGCTCGTTGGTGAGGTCCTCCACGCGTCGCGCACAATCACGTAAAGCGTCGATGTCCAACCCCGAGTCGAGCTCGTCGAGCACGACGATGCGCGGGTCCAGCATGGCAAGCTGCAAGGTCTCGTTGCGCTTCTTCTCCCCACCCGAGAAATCGACGTTTACGGCGCGATGGATGAGTGCTTCATCCAGCCCGATTCGGACGGCCTCTGCACCGATACGCGTGGCGAGTTGTGACTGGTCGCTCCCCC
>JAURHL010000381.1 GCA_030833305.1 Acidimicrobiales bacterium
ACCCGAGTGCCGAACCGTGAGCGACGTGGTGCTCTACGACAGGGCAGCCGAAGAGATCATGCGACGCAGTATGACCCGTGCTGCTTCTTTGCTTCATGATGGTGGCGAGATCGTCGTGTACAAAAACAACAGCGATGGAAAGGGGAACAGTTACGGCTGCCACGAGAACTACCTGGTTGACCGGGCGGTTCCTTTCGGGCGCCTCACATCGCAGGTCACACCGCACTTCGTGACCAGACAAGTTTTTGCGGGAGCGGGCAAGGTGGGTTGCGAGTCCCCGGGTGCCGTACCCGGCGACGTCGCGTACCAGCTGAGCCAACGCGCCGACTTTTTCGAGGAGGAGGTCGGGCTGGAGACGACGCTGAAGCGACCAATCGTCAACACCCGCGATGAGCCACATTGTGATCCCACGAAGTACCGACGTCTCCACGTCATAGTCGGTGATGCGAACATGAGCGAGGTGGCGACGTTCCTCAAGGTGGGAACCACCGCCGTGGTGTTGTCGATGATCGAGGACGAC
>JAURHL010000382.1 GCA_030833305.1 Acidimicrobiales bacterium
ACTGCGACCAGTGCATGACCCAGAACTACATCGCTCAATCGTCGATCTCGACATGGTGCGCGATGTCGTCATCAAGGATGGGCTTGTTTCGTTGACGGTGACCTTGACGATTGCAGGTTGCCCGCTGCGCAACGAGATTCAGAATCGGGTCAATGGTGCGATTCGTCCGCTTGCGGGTGTACGTGATGTGGCATTGAACTTCGGCGTCATGACTGACCAAGAGCGTGCGGTGCTGCGCGAAAAATTACACGGCTCACCCGCAGCAACGGCGGGTAGTGCTCCAGCGCAAGGGCACGCACAGGGACGCACGATTCCGTTCGCACAGCCAGGTTCCAAGACACGACCGATTCTGATTTCATCGGGCAAAGGTGGTGTCGGCAAGAGCAGTGTCACTACGAATCTCGCAGTGGCATTGGCTGCAGCCGGACACTCGGTGGGAATCATCGATGCCGACATTTACGGGTACTCAATTCCGCGCATGCTTGGCGCCGATCGTGATCCGGTCGTCATCGATCAAATG
>JAURHL010000383.1 GCA_030833305.1 Acidimicrobiales bacterium
ACGCGCGGTCTCCACGGCCGAGGCCGCATGAGCCAGGTCATAGGCCAACACCTGATGCACGTCGGCGCCACCGATGGACGAGAGGTGCAACAGTCCCTTGCCGATGGCCCGTGACGCCAGGTCGATGACCTCGGCGGCGGTCTGCAGGTCGGGGGAGATCTGGGGGCGGGATGTTCCGGTCACGCCGAGAACGCTACCGATCACCCCCATGGCCACGGGAAGTCGGGACGGTACGACCGGGGCACCCACGATGGTCACTGGTCACCTTTGTGCGACGATGTCCGCGTGAGTATTTCGGTGAATTCGGGGTCGTCGTTCGGAACACCGTCGCTTTGCGTCTATTGCGGGTCCAGTTCGGGGAGCGATCCCCGATTCGCCGCGGCGGCCGCTGACCTCGGTCGCGAACTGGCCGGTCGTGGTGTGGGTCTGGTGTACGGAGGCGGTCGGATCGGTCTCATGGGTCTGGTGGCCGATGCGGTGCTCGATTCCGGGGGTCGGGTGCACGGTGTCATTCCCGAGC
>JAURHL010000384.1 GCA_030833305.1 Acidimicrobiales bacterium
AATTTCCTTGCGGTTTGCGTCAACCAACTCGCGCATTCGAAACATGATTTCCGCACGGCGCGACAGGTTGGTTGCTCGCCATGCCGGAAACGCAGCTTTCGCAGCGGCAACTACTGCATCGACGTCGGCAATGTTTGCAAGTTCAACTTCTGATTCTTGTTTGCCAGTTGCAGGATTAAAAACTTTGCCAGTCTTGCCAGAAGTACCAGCAAGAACTTTGTTGTTTACCCAATGGCTGATGCGATTCATAATTTTATTTTTCTCCTGTTTACTGTTTTAGTTATTAATTCAGATACTGACAAAGGCCGCGCTTAATAAACTTGCCGTGGCCCTTTCGTCCGAGATATTTATCGTTCTCGATCACGATCATGCCGCGCGAAAGCACGGTATCAACTTTGCCATCAACAACTGTTCCTTCCCATGAAGAATGGTCCATGTTCATGTGATGTTTGTCGTTGATGCCGATCTTTGTTTTTTTGTTCGGATCCACACCAAAATGTCGGCATCTGAGCCCGGCG
>JAURHL010000385.1 GCA_030833305.1 Acidimicrobiales bacterium
TCGTAGAGGCCAGGAGTTCAATTCTCCTCATCTCCACCCGAGTGTTGTCGCACCAGATCAAGCCGCTTGTATGAGCAAGAGGCAACTAGGGTCGCAGGCATGTCTGGTCCTTTGCATGGAGTCAAAGTTGTTGAATTAGGTGTTTGGGTAGCTGGTCCAGCTGCGGCCGGCGTGCTTGGCGATTGGGGTGCTGATGTCATCAAGATCGAACCTTTGTCGGGCGACCCGGCCCGGACCTTTCAGCGAATGTTTGGCGGCGATATGCCGAACAATCCGGTGTTCGAACTCGACAACCGCAACAAGCGCGGTATTGCTCTTGATATTTCAACTCCTGAAGGGCGCGAGATTGCCCTTGAACTCTTAGATCAGGCCGATGTCTTTGTCACCAATGTGCGAGTTGATGCACTGAAGCGTGCGGGTCTTGATTACGACACGGTGAGTGCTCGTAACCCACGGCTGGTGTACGGCCAAATCACTGGCTATGGACTTGAAGGACCAGATGCGAATCGCCCGGGCT
>JAURHL010000386.1 GCA_030833305.1 Acidimicrobiales bacterium
CTTTGCTAATGGCGAAATCTTTGTTCGCTTCGAAGAATCAGTTCGCGGTTGCGATGCATTCGTTATTCAGTCACATGCTGCGCCAATTAATAAGCAGATCATGGAACAACTCATCATGATCGATGCTCTCAAGCGCGCATCTGCAAAGCGCATCACTGTTGTTGCACCGTTCTACGCGTACGCTCGTCAGGATAAGAAGAGCCGTGGTCGTGAACCAATCACTGCGCGTCTCATGGCAGATCTCTTCAAGGCAGCTGGCGCTGATCGCCTCATGGTTGTTGATCTTCACACTTCACAGATTCAAGGATTCTTCGACGGTCCCGTCGATCACTTATTCGCACTTCCAATGCTTGCCAATTACGTCGGCAGCAAGGTCGATCGCTCAAAGCTCACCATTGTTTCTCCAGACTCAGGTCGAGTTCGCGTTGCAGAACGCTGGTCTGAACTTCTTGGTGGATGCCCAATCGCATTTATCCATAAGACTCGCGACCCACTGATTCCTAATGAAGCAGTTG
>JAURHL010000387.1 GCA_030833305.1 Acidimicrobiales bacterium
CCGACAGGCCAACAACTTCGCCTGTCCCTTGGTGTTCAACACGCACGCCACGCGCAAACCGGGGTCGCGCAGATGAGCGATCAACTGCGCCGACACCAACGAGCGCTTCCACGGCTCCTCGTCGTTGCGATCGGCGACCTCCACCACCGGCCACGCCGCGGCCTCGCGCTCAGGTTGTGGCGCCACCACCGCGCGACCCACCAACGCACCCACCGACGGACACGGCGAGATCAGCAACACCGGTGCGCCACGTCGCCGAGCGCGCTCGACCACCACCTCGCGCGCGTGCCAAGTGGGCACTCGTTCCTCCTGCATGGCGTCCTCGTGCTCGTCGAGCACCACCGCCGCCGCCAGATCGGGACACGGGGCGAACGCGGCGGCACGCGCACCGATCACCACGTCGACTCCCCCGCGGGCCTGCGCCCACTCGTCGGGCATGAGCGCCACCGAGACACCGGTGCGGCGTAACCGCGTGGCCAACACCCGCGCACCGTCAATGGAGGCGCACACCACC
>JAURHL010000388.1 GCA_030833305.1 Acidimicrobiales bacterium
TCCAACGTCACGCTGGTGGCAGTCGCCACGCTCGATCAGGTGGTGGATGCTGCATCGCGCACCGGTGATGCAGCGACGTATTTCGTTTCTCGCACCGGCACCATTCATCGATTCGTCGACGGCAAATTCGCACCGGAGTCGGTGCTCGACGTCTCCGACCTCACCGAGGGCGACGGTGAACGCGGATTACTCGGCCTCGCATTTTCCGGCGATGGTGCGACGGCCTACATCAACTACACCGATCGCTCGGGTGACACCACCATTGCGTCCCTCGCCGTCGATTCCAGCGGAACGTTCAATCGCGATTCGTTGCGCACGATCCTGACCGTCGAACAACCGTTTCGCAACCACAACGCCGGCGACATCGTGGTGGAACCCAGCGGGATGCTGCTCGTCCCCATGGGCGATGGCGGATCGGCGAACGACCCGCTTCGTGTCTCGCTCGACGATTCATCGCCGCTTGGCAAGGTTCTACGCGTGGACCCTCGCAATGGCTCGATGACGATGTTGGCC
>JAURHL010000389.1 GCA_030833305.1 Acidimicrobiales bacterium
TAGATCGGCGACGCGAAAGTCTTTGCGATCAGCAAAAGAGGTGGACATGGGTGGGCTCCTTATGAGGTCATTGACATGATGTGCATTACACGGGGTTGCGCAAACAACGATGTCGACCGAGGGCCGCATCTTGTCTTGCACTATCCCGGGCCGGGGCCTGCTGGCACCGATCTGTCAGCCCGATCTCACGAGTGTAGACCGCCAAAAGTGGGTGCTTGCGACACTGTCACCCATGACACGCTGTTTTAACGTCCGGTGGACTTGACTCCGCCGGCAGCAATCTTGGCCATAATGCGCTCGTGTTCAGTCGTTGACACAACTTCGGATTCGTCAACCAACATCACGGCGATACCTTCACGAATTGTGTAACGACGCTGCAAACGCGGGTTATACAAGGCGTCTTCATCATCGAGCATGTACAAAATGCCCTTATCAACGGGACACGCTAAAACATTGGCTAGTTCGGGATCGATGGGCATAGGAACTCCTTGTTCAGACTGAGGTTATTGCCG
>JAURHL010000038.1 GCA_030833305.1 Acidimicrobiales bacterium
CCCGAACGTCCGCACGGCTTGGGGAACCCCTTACCTCGATCACGCCCCTCGATACTTCGCTCATGACCGCTCGTACCCCACAGCCATGAGCATCGGCAGCGTGGTCTTCGACGGTCCCGGTTCCCCGATCGGCACCATCGCCGTGATCGGACCCAAGACCCGTATCACCGAGGACAGGCAGCAGTACATCGGTGAGGAGATCGCCAACGCGGCGCGGGTCATCAGCGGTTTCTGAAAAAGTGCGAGGCGGGGGTCGCCATGAACTCTTGCCCACCATGAAACGAAACCTGAACGACAAATGTCAGCGACGCCGGCGGAAATCCGTAGTGTTCTCCGCGGAGCGAGCGGAGCATCCCGATCACTGCGGTGTTAGGCGAGGTCTCCGTCACGGAGGAGGAACCATGTTCAAGCGAATCGGCGCGGCCGTGGTGGCCGGAGTGCTCGTGTTCTCGGCGGCGTGCAGTGGGGGCGAGAAGTCGACCGACGAGTCCACGGTCGCCGGTCCGGCCCGAGCCCTTTTCCAACCGCCCGGAGTGGTCGGACCTGACTCCTTCGCCCCGTCGTTCGATCTGGCCACCTACGAGGTCACCGAGGAGGACGAGGCACTTTCCGGATCGGTCGATTCCTCGGCTCCCGGTTTGTACCGCGGTCGCACCTACGGCGGTACCGGCACCAACATCTGCGACGTCGAGAAGATGATCGAGTTCCTCACGTACTACGAGGATCGCGGACGCGCGTGGGCCGAGATCCAGGGCATCGACTTCGAGAACCTGGCCGAGTACCTGCGAGCGTTGACTCCGGTGTTCGTCACCCAAGACATCAACGTGCGCATGTACGGCTTCAAGGACGGTGCGGCCTACGGCTACGACGCGGTCATCGGAGCCGGCACCGCGTTGCTGATCGACGATCAGGGAATTCCGCGAGCTCGTTGCGCCTGTGGCAACCCGCTGCTCCCGCCGACACCCGACGAGACCCCCAGCACCGAACCCACGGACACCACGGTTCCCGGCGTCACCACGACCGAAACCGAGCCGGCGTGTCCCCAGCTGACGATCGCCGGCGAGTGGAGCGACTACGTGACGACCGAGGGGATCACGTGGCGCTATGTCGCGACCTCTGGACAATGGATGAACGTCGACGACCCCAACGCGTCGCTGGTGGACGCGCTCACCGACATTCCGGGATACTCCGAGCAATGCGGAACTCCCGACGTGGTGCAAGAGCCGTGTCCCATCGAGGTGTTCGGTTCGTCGTGGACCGATGCGAACGGCGACGTCTGGACATGGAGCAGCGAGACCGCCGAGGGTGCCAACTGGACGCGCGTCGACGAGGGAGTCCTCGTGCAGGTGAGCACCGCCGACCTTCCCGGTGTGTCGAGTGATTGCTACCAAACCCGGCAGCGCACCCCGAACGATTGCCCCGACGAGATCCAAGGGGCCCGTCACGTCGACCAGTACGGCACCGAGTGGGTGTACACCGGTTCCGCTTGGTGGGCCAACATCGACGGTCAGAACGTGTACCTCACGACTCTCGAATTGTTCGGCGAGGACTGCGCCGACCCCGTGGAGTGTCCGCCGACCAAGGCCCGACTCGGCGACGATTACACCGACCCGAACGGTGGCCGGTGGAGCTTCGACTACCACGGCAACAACCGTCCCGGTTGGGACAATCTCGACACCGAGGACGTGGAATCCCTGAGCACCCCGGAGCTTCCGCAATCCGAGGACTGCGCTCCCCCGGTGACCACCACCGAACCCGTGTGCCCGCCGTCGAAGGCCCGCGTGGGTGATACATGGGTGTCGGCTTCGGGTCGCACCTGGGTGTTCGGAACCGACGGCGGTGCCGCCGGTTGGGACGACCTGGCCACCGACGACATCGAGTCGTTGCCGACCACGTTGCTTCCCGAGACTGAGGACTGCCCGCGCCCCATCGTGGCCAACTGCCCCGAGCTCGAGCCCGTCAACGGATCCGCGTGGATCTCGTCGGACGGATCGATCTACATCTATTCCATCGACCTCGAGGCGTGGGTCAGCACCGCCGATCCCAATGTGACGATCTCCGACACCGCGCTCCTGCCCGGCTACATCGACGAGTGCTTGCCGCCGTGCCCGCCTCTGCAGATGTCCTCCGACGAGAACGGGGCGTGGGTCGACCCCTCCACCGGCGACGTGTGGGTGTGGGACGGCGACCTCGCGTCGTGGGTCAACCTGATGAGCGGCGCGACCGTCGCGACGTCGGTCGATCTCCCGTGGTACCGCAGTAACTGTCTGCCACCGTGCCCGCCCGACGACGAGGCCGGTGAACAGGAATCCAGTTGGACGACTCTCGACGGCACCGTCGTGAGCAGCAGCGCCACCGATCGGTTGCGCGACGCGAATCGTGAGCCCGTCACCGTCACCGCCGGCACCCCGAAGATCGAGCCGCTCGACATGAGTAAGTTGCGCTCGACGATCGCGGTCCTCGACGATTGCAACGACGAAGGCTGTCTCGTTCCCGGAGAGTCGCCCCAGGAAGGGCACCTCTTCACCGACTCACGCGGCGTCGACTGGCGATTCGGTGGCGACGGACGGTGGTACAGCGACGACGGATTGATCGTCACGTCCGTGAACGACATCCCCGGTTACAACGACATCTGCAACCCGCCCTCCACCCCCGAGGACACGCCGTGCCCTCCGGAATTCGAGGGTTCGCAGTACACCGACTCGAACGGCTCGACGTGGACCTGGGTTGGATTCAACGCCGATGAGGCCGACAGTGATCACGGTGCGCACTGGTACCTCAGTGGTGAGGGATCTGGCACCTATCGGACCACCGCCGAACTGGAGGAAGACGGACGATTCGCCGATTGCGCACCGCCGACCGAGAGGCTGGAAGGCGATCTGAAGATCGACGTGCGCGCCAAGGGGCCGGTGTGCGCCGGAATCTCGATGTACGTGGTGGCCAACATCGCGCCCAGTGACGGAGCAACGGTTGCCACGGTGACCTTCGAGATGAACGGCACCTCATTCGCCGCCACCGCGGCATCGGACACCGCGTTCTTCACCTACGTCGCCTCCGACGAACCGGGCACCTTTGCGGTGACGGTGTCGGCCACCGACTCGGCGGGACTCAGTGGTAGCGCCAGCCTGGACATCACGTTCGACGAATGCAGCACCCCGGCCACCAGTACCGAGCCGACCAACGATGGTCTCTCCGTGCGCCTGTGGGCCAAGGGGCCGGTGTGCGCCGGTTCACCGATGGCCGTTTTCTTCACGGTCACGCCGAGCGACGGAGCCGCGGTGAACGAAGTGGGTGCCGACCTGGATGGCACGTACTTCGACGTGGTGACTTCGAACGGCAGCACCTGGAGCGGTCGAATCAACTCGGCGACACCCGGGACCTTCACGGTCACCGCCGGTGCGTCCGACACCGCCGGAATGGTGGGTAGCTCGAGCATCGAGGTGACGTTCGACGATTGCAGTCAGACCTCGACCTCGGTCGCTCGTCCCACCTTCACCTTCGTGCCCACCATTCCTCCGGTGACGTTCACGCCGATCAATCCGGGAACGGGCACGACCACCACGAGCGTGGCCAAGCCCGTGGTGACACTGACACCCAGCATCCCACCGGTCACCCTGCGACCCGCCACGACCACCACCTTGGCCCGCACGACCACGACGACCACAACGGCACCGAGCAACGTGTTTTCCGTGGCCGTTCCCCCGACCGAGACGATCAAGAAATGCGTCGAGAATCTCGACACCACCGGAACGGGGACATTGTACGTCCAGACATCCGTCGCCGTTTCGACGTTGACGGCTCAAGTCGGCGGCAAGAACCGAGTCACGTCGAAGAAGGCTCTCCTGCGGTGGGCGATCACCGTGGATCGGGCCGACGTGGGCCTGACGCTCAACCTGTCCGGCGTCCGCGCGGCCGGTGGCACCGCGATCGGCACGATCACCGTGCCCAAGGGATGCGGAGACATCTGAGGATTCAAACTTATTCGTTGTTGGTGGCGCGACGGCGCCACCAACAACGAATCCTCGGTGGTCAATGCGCGGCGCGCTCGGCGATCGGTCGAATATCGAACCGTGGCAACAACAACTGGACCAAGGGACCGATTCCGACCGCGAACAGAACCGTGCCCGGTCCGATCGATCCGCCGAGCAGCACTCCCGCCACCACCACCGTGATCTCGATCACCGTTCGCGCCACGCGCACGCTGACACCTCGTTCGGACAGGCCCATCATCAGCCCGTCGCGCGGCCCCGGTCCGAGGCCCGCACCGATGTACAGCGCCGACCCGAAAGCGATGATCACCAAGCCGCCGGCGAGCATCAACGTACGCGCCCACACGGGGTCGGGCTCTCCGATGATCTCCTTGGCCAGGTTCACCACCAAACCGATCTCCAGTGCGTTCAAGACGGTGCCGAGACCCGGACGTTGACGCAACGGGATCCAGAGCACCAGCAACAGGACCCCGGTGCCGATGATGACCGTTCCAATGGAGATGTCGGTCTTCTCGGACACGCCCTTGTGGAACACGTCCCACGGCGGCAGACCCAGATGCGATTGCAGGAACAAGGTGATGCCGGTTCCGAAGCAGGCCAACCCTACGACGCATCGGGTCAGACGCTCGAGAAAACGCATCAGTAGCGGTAGCGCTCGGGCTTGAAGGGGCCCGAGGGATCGATGCCCAGGTAGTCGGCCTGCTCGTCGGTGAGCTTGGTCAGCTTCACGCCGAGCGCCCCGAGATGCAGTGCGGCCACCTTCTCGTCGAGGTGCTTGGGAAGCACGTACACGCCGAGCGGGTAGTTCTGCAGATTGTTGAACAGTTCGACCTGCGCGATGACCTGGTTCGAGAACGAGCAACTCATGACGAAACTGGGGTGTCCGGTGGCGCACCCCAGGTTCACCAGTCGTCCTTCGGCCAACACGATGATCGAGTGCCCGTCGGGGAACGACCACAGATCGGTACCCGGCTTCAGTTCGTCACGCGTGGCGCCACTTCGCGCCAGACCCGCCATGTCGATCTCGGAGTCGAAGTGTCCGATGTTGCAGACGATGGCATTGTGCTTCATGAGCGCCATGTGGTCGACCGTGATGATGTGGTCGTTGCCGGTGGCCGACACGAAGATGTCGACCTGGCCAACCACGTCCTCGATGGTGGTCACCTCGTAACCCTCCATGGCCGCCTGCAGAGCGTTGATGGGGTCGACCTCGGACACGATCACTCGCGCACCTTGACCACGAAGGGACTGGGCGCAGCCCTTACCAACGTCGCCGTAGCCGCACACCATGGCGACCTTGCCGGCGATCATGATGTCGGTGGCGCGGCAGATGGCGTCGACCAACGAGTGACGGCATCCGTACAAGTTGTCGAACTTCGACTTCGTCACCGAGTCGTTCACGTTGATGGCCGGGAAGAGCAATTCACCCTTCTCGTGCATCTTGTACAGACGCATGACTCCGGTGGTGGTCTCCTCGGTGACCCCCTTGACGCCAGCGGCCATGCGGGTCCACTTGGTGGGGTCCTGCTTGAGGCCGCGCTGCAGAAGTCCGAGCACGATCGCCAACTCGGCGTTCGATGCCGTGGTCGGGTCGGGAACCTCTCCCGACTTCTCGTACTCCACGCCCTTGTGCAGCAACAGGGTGGCGTCACCACCGTCGTCGAGGATCATGTTCGGACCGTCGCCATCGGGCCACGTCATCATCTGCTCGGTGCACCACCAGTACTCCTCGAGCGTCTCACCCTTCCACGCGAACACCGGAACGCCCGCGGGGTTCTCGAGCGTGCCGTTCGGACCGACGGCCACCGCGGCCGCGGCATGATCCTGTGTGGAAAAGATGTTGCACGAGGCCCAACGAACCTCGGCGCCCAACTCGACGAGAGTCTCGATCAGCACCGCGGTCTGGATGGTCATGTGCAACGAACCCGAGATGCGCGCGCCCTTCAACGGCTTGCTCGCGCCGTACTCCTTGCGCAGGGCCCGCAAGCCGGGCATCTCGTGCTCGGCCAAGTGAATTTCCTTGCGGCCGAACGGCGCCATCGACAGATCGGCGACGCGGAAGTCCTTGCGGGCGGCCATGGACGACACGGTGGTGGACGACATGATTTCTCCTCGGGAGGTGAGTGGGGATGAACGGGAAGAGACGATGTCCCTCCCGGGCCGGGGCCTGCTGGCGCCGATCTGTCAGCCCGATGGCGACAGTGTAGACGGGTCCTTCGCCCGCGCGGGCGGATGGGACCTCAGGCCGCGCCGGTGGTGCGCACGCCGGACGCGGCCACTTTGGCCATGATCCGCTCGTGCTCGGCGTCGGAGACCACCTCGGACTCGTCCACCAACATGACCGCGATGCCCTCGCGAACGTGGTACCGACGCTTCAATCGGGCGTTGTACAGCGCATCCTCGTCGTCGAGGACATGAAGGGGCCCTTTGTCGATGGGACAGGCGAGAACGGTGAGAAGTTCGGGGTCGAGCGGCATGGTGATCTCCGATGGTACCAATCTCAGGCCGACGTGATGGCGGCCAACAGTTCGGCCACCTTGTCGTCACAGGAGTCACGATCGGGCGCCTCGAGATTCAGACGAAGTAGCGGTTCGGTGTTCGACGGTCGCAGGTTGAACCACCAATCGCCACAATCAACCGTCAATCCGTCGAGTCGATCCTGAGGGAACGACGAGTAGCCGCGCGACACAGCGTCGATGACCGCCGCCGGATCGTCGACCTGGGTGTTGATCTCGCCGCTCGACGAGTAACGCTCGTATGGAATTCGCATGGTCGACAGCGGCTCTCCGGCCCGACTCATCTCCTCGAGCATCAGCATGGTCGCGATCAAACCGCTGTCAGCGCGATAGTTGTCCCGGAAGTAGTAGTGCGCCGAGTGTTCTCCGCCGAACACTGCTCCGGTCTCGGCCATGACCTGTTTGATGAACGAGTGACCGACCTTGGTGCGAACCGGGACACCGCCGTTCTCGCGCACGACCTCGGAGACCGATCGACTGCAGATGAGATTGTGCAGGATGGTCGCTCCGGGATTCTTGCGCAGCATGCCCGCCGCGAGAATCGCCGTGGTGGTCGAACCGGACAACCCACGGCCCAGTTCGTCGACGACGAACACTCGGTCGGCGTCGCCGTCGAAGGCCAAGCCCACGTCGAAACCGCCCGCGGTGACCCGCGCCTGGAGGTCGCGTTGATTCACGGACTGCAACGGGTCCGCCGGGTGATTGGGGAAGGTGCCGTCGAGTTCGGCGTACATCACTTCGATCTCGATACGGGGCAGCCGCTCGAACACCGCGGGCACCACAAGTCCGCCCATCCCGTTGGCCGTGTCGGCCACCACTCGCATCGGTCGCAACGTGGCGGGATCGATGAAGGACACCACGTGATCGGCGAACGACGACAGCAGGTCGCGCTCGGTCGTGCGACCGGCTTTGGTCGCCGGGGCGAAGGCTTCACCATCGAGCACGCGACGAGCGATGTCCTTGATCTCCGACAGGCCCGTGTCCACGCCGATGGGACGTGCTCCGGCCAGGCACAGTTTCGCGCCGTTGTATTGAGCCGGGTTGTGGGACGCGGTGAAGATGGCACCCGGGGCGTCGAGGCGGCCGGCGGCGAAATAGAGCATGTCGGTGGACGCGAGTCCGATGTCGATGACATCGATGCCGTGTTCCGTCAATCCACGAGCGAAAGCATCGGTCAACTCGGGTCCCGACGGTCGCATGTCGCGCCCGACGATGGCCACCGACGCCGAGGTGAACTTGGCGAAACCCACTCCCAGCGCATACGCGATGTCGGCGTCGAGTTGGTCGGGAACGGTGCCCCGAATGTCGTAGGCCTTGACGATCTGATCGAGTTGGGAGCTGGAGGCCATGACGAACGGTCACCCTATCGGGGGTCCGTGACCGGCTCGGTTCAGGTTGTGGCAAGGTCGGCCGTGACCTGCCGGTTTGCCCGCCGATCGCGACGGAAAATCACGATCGTCACCCCGATGCCGATCACCGTCAGCAAGTATGCGAACCGATCCACGATGCTGGGCTCGAACGACATCGAGACCGTGTTCGAGGTGGGAATCACGACCATCATGTTCGGCGCGACGCGGTACGGACCCTCGGCGCCCGACACGTTCCAGTTGGGGAAGTAACTCACGCGAACCAGAACGGGCACACCGATCCGGTCGACGTCGAACGACACGGACTGCTGACCGATGTCCACGTTCGACACCACCACTTCGTCGAGTTCGACCGCGTTGATCGAGTCGGTGGGCACCACCACGTCCACCTTGCGCGCATCCGAGCCCGGCTCACCCTCGCGGCGCGCCATGTCGACGTCGACCGCCACGCGCTGCCACTCCGCCGGTCCGTCGGCCGCCGGAAGGGCGACCCACTCGGTGCGGTTCTGCAACCAGCTGGTGCCGAGCTCGAGCCATCGTTCGCGTTGATCTCCCGATCGGCCCTTGATCACCACGGGTTGAGTGTCGAGTGGCACGACGAGGTCGGAACCCGCCACCTCGTAGACCTTCCATGGTCCCGATGTCTCGATGGTGGTGAGTCCGCCGCCGTCGAGTTCCAGCTGATCGGCCTTCGCGATGGCTTCGGGTGTGACGGCCATGTAATAGCGGACACCGAGTTCCTGCATGTACGGGACACCGACGGTGGGGTCGTTGTTGACGTAGCGAAGTTCGCGAACCGGGTTCGACGATTGCTTGGACATGGCCCCCGCCGCGAGGAAGTGGTACGGCGTCGTCCCCGCGGCCTCGAAGAAGAGCCCCTCGCTCGATCCGATGCATCCATCGGTCCAGAAGGGCAGCAACATGAGGGCCATGGTGGTTCCGTACTTGTCGTTGCCTTCGTAGTTCTCCCACAGGGCACGCCCGCAACCTCGGCTCTCGCCCAGACCCTTCATCGTCTGCACGAGGTCGTGGTATTCGCCGTACGACGATCGCCCTTCGTAACCACTGAAGTTCCAACGGGCCCACCCGTCGACGAAGCCCTTGTTCCCCGCGGGGCCCTCGAAGGGTCCCCAGTTGTATTCAGCCCCTTGACCCTCGTCGGTCACGGTGCCGAACGGAAGCACCTGGAAACGCCATCCCAACGTGATGAACACGAGTAGGGATCCCACGATCGCGGCACCCGTGCGGGCGTTGAACATCCGTGATTCGTGACGGGCCTCGAGACCCGCGGGAACCACCCCGTCACGGCGAAAACGGGCCGTCAACTCTTCGAGATCGACCAATCGAACGATCGCGGCCACCAGCTCGATCGCGCCGATGGCGGCCAGCAGATAGCGGCACATGTTGAGCATCGGGAGCAATCGTGGATTCCAGAGCAACCCGATCACGGGGAGACTGTCGTTGAAGAGATACACGAAGGCGGCGAACACCAATCCGGTGACACCGAGCCACACCCCGGCGATGTTGCGCTTGGCGATCATGGCGGCGAAACCGATGACGGCGAGAGTGAGAATCACGAAGTTCCAGAACGGCGGCAGGGCGAAGAACATGCCCCAGTACGACGTGAACGATCCGTTCCCCGGCTCGCCCTTGTATTTCATGTCGGTCATGTAGGCGTGGTTCAGGAGGAAGGGCAGGATCCAGAAAGCCGACAACAGGGCCCCCGTGCCGGCCGTGGTGACGAACCAACGCCACTTCGTGCGATCGATCCAGAGCAACGCCATCAACAGCAGGCCCACCGCGACGTAAATGGCCACGATCCCGTGGGACAGCACCGCCAGTGCCATGAACACCGCGGCCGCCACCCGATGCTTGCCCGTCTGCATTCCCCGCGCGAAGTAACCGAAGGCCAACATGGCGAACGACAACGAGATCGAGAAAGAGAACTCGCCGGCCATCGTGGACGCCACGTTTCCGCCGTAGATGGTGTAGCTCTCGTCGAGAAGGAAGACGAGTCCGACCAAGGCGAACATCTCGGGGATCGGATAGGCGAAACGGGCCAACCGTCCGAACGTCCACAGACACACGGGAAGCGACACGATGCCGAGAACGGCGACCATCTTGAACGCGACACCATAGGGGAGAATCACGTTCAACAACACGATGAAAATCGCGGGAACGACCATGTAAAAGCGATACACGGGAAGTCCCGAGTACCAATCCATCGACCAGCCGTTCAGGCGCCACGGAAGGAGGTTGTCGCGCAGGTACGCCGGACCCCACACGTGTGCCCCCATGTCGCCACCGGTGGGGGTGGTGTCCTTGAGCACCATCGACGGTTGGACCACTTTGATGGCCACGATCGTGCTGATTCCGACGAGAGCCACCCGCACCCAGAACGCGATCAGCCGTCGACGTTCCCATCCGAGGAACGGGTTCCACCCCCGAGTCGGGGCCGGGTCATCCGTCAGGTTGCTGTCGGTGTCGACGTCGATCGGTTCGGCGTCACTCGATTCGGGGTCGACGGGAGCCGCGGGATCGGTCATACATCCCCAATCCTGCCACGACGAGCGCGGAGTTTCCGCACGACTCCGACAACCGCTTCAGGCAACCAGAAAGAGCCCCGTGGCATTGAAGGCCACGTGAACCATGATCGACATTCCCAATCGACCGGTTCGCATGAAACACGCACCCGCGACCAATCCGAACACGAACAGGCCCGGGATCTCCACCGGCTGCAGGTGGATCAACGCGAAGAACAAGGCCGAGAGCACCACGGCCAAAACGTCGTCGACACGCGACTGCAAGGTTTGCTGGATCATGCCGCGATAGATGATCTCCTCGACCAAGGGGGCGCCAACCGCCACCACCGCGACCAAAACAACGAGCCAGATTCCGTCGGCACGATCCCAGAGATCCTGCGCGCGTTCCGAGAGCTCTTCGGACCGAAAGGTGTCCGCCCACACCCGTTGCAGGGGCCAGTAAACAGCCGGGATCAGCAACACCTGGCCGGCGATACCGATCGGCAGACCGAGCAAATCCGCGAGACGAAACGTCAGACGGAAGTCCTCGGCGAACCGACCCGAGCCGAAACGGCGCGACACCAGGGCGGCCGACACGAGGAAACACACCCACAAGGCGAGCGCGGACAATGCCGTGACATTGGTGGGCCACGTGTCGGATGGTTCTCCGCCGTGACCCCCGACGCCGACGATGACACCCTGAATCGGGATGGCCACGACGTAGGCGGCCAACCAGGCCCCGACGACGACCCCGAGCGTGAAACGTGTGGAGTTCGTCGCCGGATGCGGTCGGGTCACGTCGGCTCAGCCGGCGAGACGATGGACGAAGGGCAGCACCTCGGCGCGACGGCGATCATCCAACGACCAGCCGCTCGGGGGTTGAAAACGCTGCCAATGCGTCGAGCAGAACTCGTACACATTGGGTTGACGATCCTCGGCCAAGTGGTCGACCCAGATGCTGGAGGTGGCGTAATCGAAGACCACCATCACGTGCGACTCTTCCCGACATCCATTTCTCGTGCACGAACGCATGCCGGAAAAGGTACGGGAAGCACGGGCGTGCGGGGTGGATGGGGCAGCGAATGACACATATCCGGTGTGGGCTCCGCCAACACCGTCGCCACAGGGTGGTCGTAACATGTCCCCATGAGCGAGCCGTCGTCCCCGCCTCCCCCGCCTCCCCCGTCGCCCGAATCCCCGCGTCGCAGTCGACGCCCGGCATCGTCGGCGCAAAAGTCAGGCTCGAACAAGCCCGACCCGTCCGCTGACGGCAGGAACGGGCGCCCCGCCATGCCCAAGTGGTCGCCGTGGGTCCTGCTGGGCATCATCCTCCTGCTCATCTTCGGACCCCAATTGCTCCCCGGGCCCGACCGGGAGAAGATCGGTTTCGAGGACTTCATCACGCAGGTCAACGCCGGCAAGGTGGACGAGGTCAAGTTGAACAACACCACGTTGGGAATCACCGGATCGTTCACCGACGGGTCGGAATTCTCCACCACCGCGCCTCCCGGATTCCCCAACGAGGGAGACCGCGAGTTGTTGCGCACCAAGGGTGTCGACTTCGTCCCGAGCACTCCGCAGTCCAACTGGCTCGTCAGTCTGATCCCCTTGCTGTTGCCCTTCCTCCTCATCATGGGGTTCCTCGTCTGGATGAATCGTCGCGCCTCCGGGCAAATGGGCAACGTGATGTCGATCGGCCGCAGTCGTGCCAAGGCGTACAACGCCGATCGCCCCTCCACCACCTTCGCCGACGTCGCCGGCTACGACGGCGTCAAGACCGAGATCAAAGAAGTGGTCGACTTCTTGCGGATGCCCGAGCGCTTCAAGGAGATCGGGGCCCGAGTCCCCAAGGGAATCCTGTTGGTCGGGCCCCCCGGAACCGGTAAGACCTTGTTCGCTCGCGCGGTGGCCGGCGAGGCCGGCGTGGGTTTCTTGTCGGTCACCGGATCGGATTTCATGGAAATGTTCGTCGGCGTGGGCGCCAGCCGTGTTCGCGATCTGTTCCAACAAGCCCGCAAAATGGGTCGCGCCATCATCTTCATCGACGAGATCGATTCCATCGGACGCAAGCGTGGCGCCGGCCTCGGCGGCGGTCATGACGAGCGCGAGCAGACCCTCAACCAGATGCTCGCCGAGATGGACGGTTTCGAGACATCCGAGGGAATCGTCATCCTCGCAGCGACGAACCGCCCCGACATCCTCGACCCGGCACTCCTCCGCCCGGGTCGTTTCGATCGCCAGATCGTCGTGCCCCTCCCCGAGTTCGAGGAGCGCTTGGCAATCCTGAAAGTTCACAGTCGCGACAAGCGCATGGGCGCCGACGCCGACCTCGAGGTGATGGCCAAGGGTACGCCCGGAATGAGCGGAGCCGACCTGGCCAACCTCGTCAACGAGGCCGCCCTTTTCGCCGTACGCCGGGGAAGTGCCCAGATCGAGCGCATCGACTTCGAGTCGGCCCGTGACCGCATCATGATGGGCGCTCGACGCGATTCATTGGTGTTGTCGGCCGAGGAAAAGCGCGTGACCGCCTATCACGAGGGTGGACACGCCGTTCTGGCGGCGGTGCTTCCGAACGGCGATGCGCTCCACAAGGTCACCATTCTCCCGCGGGGCATGGCTCTCGGCGTCACCCAAACCCTCCCCGAGGAACGGCACAGTTTCTCCAAGGACTACATCCTCGATCGCATCTGCATGGCGCTCGGCGGACGGGTGGCCGAGCAACTGGTCTTCCAACAGCAGACCACCGGAGCCGCCAACGACCTCGAGGTGGTCACCGGACTGGCTCGCCGCATGGTGCGCGAATGGGGAATGAGCGACAAGGTCGGCCCCATGGCGTGGCACAACAATCAACAAGTCTTCCTCGGCGAGGACCTGATGACTGGCGGACGCGAGTACAGCGACGACACCGCGCGCATGATGGACGAGGAGATCAACCAGATCCTCACCAGCCAGGAAAAGCGGGCGGTCGAGCTTCTCACTTCTCATCGCCGCGGTCTCGACTTGGTCGCCGCGGCCCTGCTCGAGAAGGAAACCATCGACGGAACCGAGGTCGCCGAGTTGGTTCAACAGGGAATGAGCGACGATTCGAGCATGCCCGTTCACGCCGCCGACTGATCAGTGGTTCTCACAACCGTCGGCTTCGTTCGCTGAGTCGGGGTCCCGTACCCGGGCCACGGCGGCCCACAGATCGGTCGCGGTCACCGGTCCGAGAATCGAATGACGCAC
>JAURHL010000390.1 GCA_030833305.1 Acidimicrobiales bacterium
TCCTGCCCTGGCCCAGGGCCAGCGGTTGGCGAGTGCTGGCCTGGGGGTGGAGGCGGTTGCGGCGGACAGCCAGGCATTGGTGCTCGCGGCTGGCCGGTTGCGCTGGGGGCTGCTGCCCGATCGCCCGTCGTGGTGGAGCTGGCGGGAGCATGAGGCGGCCGCTGCCCAGCGGGTGGATGGGCTCTGGTTGGGCTTCAGCCCACGGCCTTTCGAGCAACGCCAGCTCCCGGCCCTGGCACAAGGGAAGCTCTGGTGGCCGGCTGCCGGTTCAGCCAGCGGTTGGCGCCAGGCCTGAGGCGACCAGTCGGTCTCTACACTGCCCCAGTCGCCTGGAGAGGTGGCTGAGTGGTCGAAAGCGAACGACTCGAAATCGTTTGAAGGGCAACCTTCCGTGGGTTCGAATCCCACCCTCTCCGTTTCAACAACCCAGCCCGGATTGAGCCCTCAATCCAGGAAGGTGTAGCTGAGCTGCAGCCGCGCGCTCTGATACGCATGCCGGTAGCCACCTTCA
>JAURHL010000391.1 GCA_030833305.1 Acidimicrobiales bacterium
GCTTCGCCTATCTCGTGTATTCCTCGGCGTGGATCAAGTTGCATGAGCCGGCAATCTTTTGTGCGGCATTGATCAACTCACAACCGATGGGATTTTGGTCGCCCCACACGTTGGTGCAGGACGCGCGTCGACACGGGGTGGTGGTGCGCACTCCCGACATCAATGCATCGCGCGCTGGCGCATGGCTGGAAACCGACTCGCGTTCCACCGGCGGTCTTGCCGTTCGCCTCGGCATCGGTTCGGTGCGCGGTGTCGGCGCCGAGCTTGCTGCACGTATCGAGGCAGCACGACCATTCGTCGATACCGAGGATCTCGTGCGTCGCGTGCCCGGCATTTCGGTGAAGCAACTCGAGGCACTTGCCACCGCCGGCGTGTTCGGTGAGTCGTTCGATGTGTCACGACGAACGGCGTTGTGGAATGCGGGTGCCGTCGTGGAGTCGTCCGCAGATCGACTTGCAGGTACTGCCACGGTGTCCACGCCGCACCTGCCCGGCATGCAACCGGTG
>JAURHL010000392.1 GCA_030833305.1 Acidimicrobiales bacterium
GAGCTCGGCGAACGATCGACGCGATGTCATTCTCGTCGTTCGGACGTTCGATGGCGATCGGATGCGCCGTTTGATTTCCGGCCCAATTGGTCCATGACGTCGAACGCAGGCGACCCATCGCTCAGCTCACGAGACGATCGGTTCGCCGGTCAAGGAACGGGCCTGGACCCCCAATTCGGCGAGGAGAGGCTGTGAATAGGCGATGCGACCCGTGAGTCGCTCGGGATCGCCAGCGCATAACTCGAGAGCCGCTTGGGCGATGATCTCCTCGGGCTCGAGTACGTATTCGGCCACGAGGTCGTGGGCGCCGGCGCCCGGTGTGGCGACGTTGTCCCAGGGGGCGAGGGTGTTGACCGAGATCTTGTCGGTGTACAGCTCGGCCGCCATTCCGAGAGACAAGCGCTCGAGCGCCGCCTTGCACAGTCCATAGACGGACGAGTTGCCTTCGGAGTACCACGCTTCGAACGGTGGACCGACCGGTTTGACGGCCGCTCGCGACGAGATGT
>JAURHL010000393.1 GCA_030833305.1 Acidimicrobiales bacterium
TACGAAGCAGATTCTCTCCGCGCTCGGCATCGAAGACGTGAACCCCGGCGGCTTCGCCGGTGAATGGGTCGGTTCCGGCCCGCTCCACGAGATCTGCACGCCGATCGACGGCACCCGCCTCGCCGCGGTCCGGGAGGTCACGGAGGCCGAGTACGACGAGATCGTCGATCGGGCGCACGGGGCCTTCCTGGAGTGGAGGAAGGTGCCGGCGCCGAAGCGCGGCGAGCTGATCCGGCAGCTGGGCAACCGGCTGCGCGAGAAGAAGGCGGAGCTGGGCGCCCTGGTCACCCTCGAGATGGGCAAGATCAAGGCGGAGGGTCAGGGTGAGGTCCAGGAGATGATCGACATCTGCGACTTCGCCGTCGGGCTCTCTCGCCAGCTGTACGGGCTCACGCTGGCAAGCGAGCGGCCCGACCACCACATGCGCGAGCAGTGGCACCCGCTCGGCGTCGTCGGCGTGATCAGTGCCTTCAACTTCCCCGTCGCGGTGTGGAGCTGGAACTCCG
>JAURHL010000394.1 GCA_030833305.1 Acidimicrobiales bacterium
GAAGCGGGCGGAAACCACCTTCGCACAAGGAGAAAGACCCATGAATCAAGACTCAGTAGCCTCCTGGATGGCCGATGGCGCTTGTCGCGCCTACCCGCCGAACACCTTTTTCCCCAGCGATGGGGTGGGCGTTGATAAAGCCCGCAAGATTTGCGCGACCTGCTCGGTCACCGCTGCTTGTTTGGAATATGCCATCGAAAATCACATCGACCACGGTGTGTGGGGCGGATGTAGCGAACGCGAACGCCGTCGCATCAGCAAGCGTCGCCGGATCGCCGTCCAGGCTCTCTAAAACGCTAAAGATTGAGTGACTGGCCCGGCCCGAAAGGGTCGAGTCAGTGAATCACTCCGACTTGTTGTCGTCGTCGTCCTTGGCGCCTTCAGACAGGCCCTTCTTAAATTCTTTTTGCGCCTGGCCGAGATTCTTGGCCAGTTTCGGAATACGTGAGCCTCCGAAAAGCACCAAAACTACGACGAGTACAACGATGACCTCAGGTCCATCAAAT
>JAURHL010000395.1 GCA_030833305.1 Acidimicrobiales bacterium
CGCGCCAAAATGACGATGGCTGATATCGACATTGTGGAAATCAACGAAGCTTTTGCATCGGTTGTCTTGGCGTGGGAAAAGGAATTCCATCCCAATATGGACATCGTCAATCCCAACGGTGGCGCAATTGCGCTCGGTCATCCACTCGGATGTTCTGGCGCACGCTTGATGACCACGTTGTTGAATGAACTTGAGCGCACTGGTGGTCGTTATGGTCTACAGACCATGTGCGAAGGCGGCGGCATGGCCAACGCCACCATCATCGAACGCCTTGGCTGATTCTTGATGTCGATCATTGCAATGCTGGCTATCGACTTTGCCGGAGTCATTTGGTTTCTCGGAGCCGTCTTCATATTCTTTTTTGTTTGGCGCGTGGGCGTGGGGTTGCTACGAAGCATGACCACACCACTGCCCGAACCACCGCCCGAAGGCGAGTTACGCAAAGTCAATGTGCGCTATCGCTGTAGCTTGTGTGGGGTTGAAATTCGGATGACCATGGCTCCAGA
>JAURHL010000396.1 GCA_030833305.1 Acidimicrobiales bacterium
CGTGGGATTTCGGTGGCGTCTGGGGCGGCTTCGCAAGTCTTTCGGTCTGGGCGCTGGGCATGTTGCTGTGCTGCATTGCGCTGCCTTCGACCGCCCGGGAAGGCGAAACCGTGCCGCGCCCGCGGCCGCGCATCGCCGACCTGACGCCGCGCCTTGGCGATTACATCGCGGCCTTCCGCATGCTGGCGCTGCCGCTGGTCGCCGTCGTCATGGCCGTGTCGGTGCTGCGCATCGCGGGCTTCAGCATCCAGGCCTCGTTTTACGCAGTCTATCTGGAAGGCGCCGGTTATAACGGTACCGCCATCGGCGTGCTGCTGGCGCTGTATTCGCTGTTCGGCGGCGGCGCTTCGCTGATGACCGGGCGCCTGGCCCGCCGCATCGCACCGCTGTGGCTGATGATGGCGGTGATCGGCGGCTCCACCGCCGCCATCGCACTGACGCCGATGCTCGGAAATTACGCGCTCCTGCTGCTTGCATCGGCGATCAACGGAGCGTGCTACGGCATG
>JAURHL010000397.1 GCA_030833305.1 Acidimicrobiales bacterium
CAAGATGTGTGAGCCATATATCGCAACGGAAGATCTTCGGCTTTAAGAATCTCGCCAGCATGCAAACTGGTTAATGGCACTTCTGCTGTTGGTATGCACCACAAGTCGTCGCGTTCAATTGAAAACGCATCATCGGCGAATTTCGGCAATTGGCCAGTCGCCGTGAGCGTGCTCGTCAAAACCAAACTAGGCGGACGAATTTCTTCGAACGCATCGGCATTGCGGTCAAGTGCAAGTTGACAAAGTGCTCTGGCCATCGTTGCACCAAGTCCACGCTGCATGGTGAACATTGAGCCACTAATTTTTGTTGCTCGTTCATTGTCAAGAATGCCAAGCGCTAGACCCGTCTCCCAATGCGGTACACGCTGATAGTCAGCAAACTTTGTTGGCATCTGCAACGGACCCTTAACAACTTTGTTGTCTTGGTCGCTTGCTCCCTCGCTGACCTGCATATGTGGAATATTCGGCACACGCAACAAAACTTCGCGGAGTGCAGAATTGAC
>JAURHL010000398.1 GCA_030833305.1 Acidimicrobiales bacterium
TGAAACTCGATTTGAACGCCCAACACGTCGTGGTCGAGTCGACGACAGCGGCGGCGACACCGAAGCGGGTAAAAAACTTTATTATCACTTGACTCTTCTGGCTGAAAATAACGTCGGTTATAAAAACTTGATTCAACTTGCAAGCTTGGCTTTTCTTGAGGGCTATTACTACCAGCCCCGAATGGACTGGGAGTTATTGACTAAATACAGCTCAGGGCTGATCGCAACTTCGGGTTGTCTGGGCGGGCATGTTTTGCAAGCACTTAAAAATGGAAAGAACGAAGAGGCGCTCAAGACTGCGGCACGACTGCAAGATATTTTCGGTAAAGATAATTTTTTTATTGAACTTCAAGACCACGGCATTCCACTGCAGATTGAGACAAATCCGAAACTCGTTGAAATTAGCAAGAAACTCGGTGCACCACTTTTGGCGACCAACGACTGCCACTACACACATCGCGAAGACAGTGGTGCGCACGACGCTTTGCTTTGTGTGCAAACTG
>JAURHL010000399.1 GCA_030833305.1 Acidimicrobiales bacterium
TTCGGGCGTTGGCGCGCAGTACGACTCTGAAGTTGTCTATCACTCCGTCCGCGAGGACCTGCAGAAGCTCGGCGTGGTCTTCATGGGTACCGACCAGGGGATGAAGGAGTACCCAGAGATCTTCAAGAAGTACTTCGGCACCGTGGTCCCAGCGGAAGACAACAAGTTTGCGGCGCTCAACTCCGCAGTCTGGTCGGGTGGATCATTTGTCTACGTCCCGAAGGGCGTCGAGGTGCCACTCCCACTCCAGGCCTACTTCCGCATCAACGGTCAGAACACCGGACAGTTCGAGCGCACGCTGATCGTTGTGGATGAGGGTGCAAGCCTTCACTACATTGAGGGCTGCACCGCGCCGAACTGGGCGACCGACTCGCTGCACGTTGCCGTGGTTGAAGTCATCGCCCTCCCTGGCGCAAAGGTGCGCTACACCACCATCCAGAACTGGTCGAACGATGTCTACAACCTTGTGACCAAGCGCGCGCATGCGCACGCGGGTGCAA
>JAURHL010000039.1 GCA_030833305.1 Acidimicrobiales bacterium
CGCGGTCGATCACCTCGGCCGACACGACCTTGATGTCGTTGATGTCGAGTTCGACGATTTCTTCGGCCACCTGAGCTGTCATCGGATTCTCCCTCTTCATCGTCTCCGACGCCGGGGAGCCCGGAATCAGATGTCTGTACGTGAACGTAACGCACGTTCGGACTCGATGTGTGCATCGTATCCCTGAGGTGTCCGACACATCGGGCACCCCGACCACCCCGTACCCCCAGTGCATCGTTCCGAGCGATGCGCACCACCTACGATCCGAGAATGGAATTGAACGGATCAGGAACCGTCGTCACCGGTGCCTCGGGCGGAATCGGTGACGCCCTCGCCCGTCGATTCCACGCCGCGGGTGCCAAAGTGGTGGTTACCGACGTGAACAACGAGGGGATATCGGCCTTGGCCGCCGAATTGAACGCGATTCGCCCCAACTCGGTTCTCGCCGTCACGGCCGACGTGTCCACGGACGAGGGGAACCGCGAACTGGTGTCGGTCGCCCGCCAATTCCTCGAAGCAGACGGTGGTCCCGGGATCGACCTGTTCTTCGCCAACGCCGGTGTCGGCGGCGGAACCTTCCTCGAGTCCACGTCCGAGTCCCAATGGGATCTGGCCTTCGCCGTGAACGTTCATGCCCATCGCTGGGCGATGAAGTATCTGGTCACGGATTGGCTCGCTCGTGGCCGCGGCTACTTCTGCTCCACCGCGTCGGCCGCCGGTCTCCTCAGCCAGATCGGGTCGGGCCCGTATTCGGTGACCAAACACGCCGCCGTGGCCTTTGCCGAATGGGTGTCGATCTCCTATGGCGACCGCGGTATCAAGGTCAGTTGCTTGTGCCCCCAAGGCGTGAACACCAACATGCTTCGTCAGAGCGACGACAGCGGTTTCGCCGGTGCCACCAACGTCGTGCGCGCCGCTGGTGTGGTGCTCGAGCCAGCCGAGGTGGCCGACGTGGTGGCCGAGGCCATCGCCAAAGAACGTTTCCTCATCCTGCCGCATCCCGAAGTCGCCGACTACGAGCAACGCAAGGCCGCCGACCGCGAGCGTTGGCTGGCGGGCATGCGCAAACTTCAGGCCCGCGTGTTCGGAAGTCACTGATCGTGGCCCCCAAGTTCACCACGGATCAGGCCGACGTGCTGCGCAGCATCGGACTGGTGGCCGGTGAGGAAGTTCGATTCCGTCGCGCCGATCGTGGCCGTTGGCAATCCGGCCGGATCTCGTGCGTCGAACGAGACGGGAGCATCACGGTTCACGACTCCCACGGTGCCGCTCGATCGTTGCGTCCCGAGAAGCTCGAGGTCCTCCGACCCGGGAAACGTCGCAAACCCGTCTGGACCCCGGTCACCGAGGTGGCGGTCACCTGGGAACAACTGACGCTCTTCTGAGCGACTACCCTCGCGACATGGGCGTACGACTGGATCCTGAAGACGAATACATGCACGAGCTCGGCCCCGAGTCGAACTTCAACGAGAGCATGTACATCAACTGTTTCGACCCGACCAACAAGGTCGGCGGCTGGTTCCGCATGGGCAACCGCGCCAACGAGGGCTACGCCGAGATGACGGTGTGCATTTATCTGCCCGATGGCTCGGTGGCGTTCATGTTCAAGCGCCCCACCATCGAGAACAACGACCAACTCGACGCCGGTGGCCTCACCTGGACCATGGTGAAGCCTTTCGAAGAATTGCGTATCGACTTCACGGGCAAGGTCGTCGTCCTGGCCGAGCCCACCCAGATGGTCGACCCCAAGACGGCGTTCAAGAACAACCCCTATGCCGAATGCGAGGCCCACATCACCTTCACCGGTCAGGGTCGTTCCAGCATGTTCGGCGGCGAGCCCGACACCCCTCACGAGGCGCCGGGTGAGGAGTTCGCCAAGGGCCACTACGAACAACTCGTGCAGGCGCACGGAAGCATCCGTGTCGGAGACCAAGAGTGGGAGATCGACGGATTCGGCTTGCGTGACCACTCGTGGGGTCCTCGTTACTGGCAGGCACCGTGGTACTACCGGTGGTTGACCGCCAATTTCGATCAGAACCTCGGCTTCATGTTGTCGCGCGTGGCCAAGAAGAACGGTCCCGGCACTCGTGGCGGATTCGTGTGGGAAGACGGCCAGATGCATTTGTGCGACCACGCCGAGATCTCGACCGTGTTCCAGGGCGAGGACACCTATCACGACAAGATCGAAGCGGTTCTGCGCAGCAGTCGTAGCCAGCGTGAGTGGCGTTTCACCGGCGACGTGATGAGTCTCATACCGTTGCGCAACCGACGCCAGACTCCCGATGGCGAATGGCTCACCACCCGCATCAGTGAGGGCATGACCCGCTGGGAGATGGTCTCCGAGGAGCACAAGGGCAAGGTCGGTTACGGACTGTCGGAATACCTCGATCAGATCATCGACGGCACGCCGGTGGGCACCGCGGAATGAACGGTGCTGGTCACCTCGTCTCAGACCAGCGAGACGGCCACGTCGGCCAATTCCTCCAGTAGGCGTTCCAGTTCGATCGCGGGCAGTTCCACGCCCTCGCCGTACAACTTCACCTTGGGCTCGGTCCCACTGGGTCGGATCTGCAGGCGCACTCCCCGACCACCTTCCTCGTCCAACCACAACCGAACGAGGTTCGCTTCCGGATAGTCGCGCACCGCCACCACGTTTCGCCCACCGATCGCTCGCGGGGGCGTCGCCATGAGGGCTCGCACCAGCTTCGCCCCCGACGACGGATCCATCTTGATGCTGCGCTCGGCGGTGACGTGTCGACCGAATCTCGCCGCGATGGAATCCAACCTTCCCTCGATCGTGGTCCCCTCGTCCGCCGCCAGCCCGGCGATCTCGGCCAACAACACCGCGGCGGCCAAGCCGTCCTTGTCGAGCGGACGATTCGCCACCAGATAACCCAGAGCTTGCTCGTAGGCGAACACCAGACGAAGACCATCGGCCTTCATCGCCGCATCGGCGATCCACTTGAATCCGGTGAACGTCTCGCGGTACTCCACCCCGTGGGCGGCCGCCATCTCGCCCAACAACGACGACGACACGACGGTGGTCTCGACCAAACGATCGGAACCCGTCGTGTGACGCAGGATGTGATCGGCGAACAACCAGCCGATCTCGTCGCCCCGCAGCAAGCGCCACTCGCCTGCACCCCCGCTCGGAACGGCGACACCGAGACGATCGGCGTCGGGATCGTTCGCGATCACGACGTCCAGGCCTTCGCGACGACCGAGCTCGATCACCATGTCCATCGCCCCCGGCTCCTCGGGATTGGGAAAAACCACCGTTGGAAAATCGGGATCCGGTCGCTGCTGGGCGTCCACCACCACCGGCGCGGGCAAACCGCACGCATCGAAGGCGCGCAGCAACACCGCACCACCGACGCCGTGCATCGCCGTGTACCCCAGTCGGGCCCCTCGCACGTCGGGAAGCAGGCGCACGCTCGGCAACCAGTCGAGATACGCGCGGGTCGCCTCGTCGCCCACGCGCAGAATGAACCGATCATCCGCGTCGGCCAGTGGCACCGTGGGGGCATCGACGGCGTCGATGCGCGCGGCGATCGCCTCGTCGTCGGGCGGCACGATCTGTGCACCGTGACCCAGATACACCTTGTACCCGTTGTCCTCGCGTGGATTGTGGCTGGCCGTCACCATGACGGCGGCGGCCACACCGAGGCGCGGAGTGTTCCACGCCAACACCGGCGTGGGTGTGACCCCCTCGATCAGGTGCGCCGTCATGCCCCGAGCGGCGGCCACACGCGCGGTGTCGAGGGCGAAATCCGCACTTTTGTGGCGCGCGTCGCAGGCGATCAGCAGACCGCGCTCGGCGGCGCCGGGAACGGTGGCCAACAGATGATCCACCAGACCCGCCGCGGCCCGACGCACGACCAGTCGATTCATGCGCGACGGGCCGGCGCCGATGGCCGCTCGCAAGCCCGCGGTTCCGAAGGTCAATCCGACCGAGAAGCGTTCGTCCAACTCGTGGTCACCGGCGTCCAACAACGAACGCAATTCGCGCCGTACGTCGTCGTCGGGTTCGGCTCGCAGCCAGCGTTCGGCGACGGCACGATGCTGCGACATCGGACCCTCAGAAGTCCGGCATGAGGGTGCGCAACTCGACCAACGGTCGCGGACCCATGTGCGAAATCACTTCTCCGGCGGCCACCGAGCCGAGCCACCCGCTCTGGAGCAGGTCGTAGCCGTTGGTGTAGCCGTACAGGAATCCGGCGGCGTACAGGTCACCGGCACCGGTGGTGTCGATGACCTGCTTCACGTCGTCGGCGTCGACGTGCAACACCTCCTGATGGGTGATGATCGAGGTGCCGAGAGCGCCTCGTGTGATCACGGCCAACGAACTGTCACGGCGGATCGCCTCGACGGCGTCGTCGAACGAGTCCAGTTCGTACAGGGACTTCAGTTCGGCCTCGTTCCCGAAGAGGATGTCCACCTCGTCGGCCACCAAAGCGCGAAAGTCCTCACGATGACGCTCGACGCAGAAACTGTCCGAGAGGCTCAGGGACACTTCACGACCGGCGGCGTGCGCCACTCGTGCCGCATGACGGAACGCCTCTTTGGCATCCTCACGGTCGAAGAGGTAACCCTCCATGTAGAGAACCCGACCATCGGCCACCGTCTGTTCGTCGATGTCGTGCCGGTCGAGGTAGCTGGACACGCCGAGAAACGTATTCATGGTTCGTTGGGCGTCCTCGGTGACCACGATGATGCAACGCCCGGTCGGGATCTGATCGATGTGCTTGCCCGCGCTGAAATGCACACCCACGGCCAACAAGTCGTGGCCGAAGACCTGACCCAGATCGTCGTTGCTGACCTTGCCGATGTACGCGGCTTTCCCGCCGAAGCTGGCCACACCGCACACGGTGTTCGCCGCGGACCCGCCACTCATCTCGACCGCGGATCCGAGGGCCTTGTAAAGATGAAGCGCACGGTCGGTGTCGACCAACGTCATCGAACCTTTGACCAGCGATTCCCGCTCGATGAATGAATCGTCGGCGTTGGCGATGACATCGACCAATGCGTTGCCGATTCCGACCACGTCGTAACGGGCCGGAAGATGTCGTCGGGTCTCGGGCACGTCACAGCACGCTAGTTCCCCGAGGTCGATCACCCGCGCCAAATGGCAGCACACGAGCACCGAACTACGATGCCCTCGTGACCATCGCCCCCGAAACCCGCGCCGATCTGGACCCCTATCGTCTTCCCCGCCACGTGGTACCGCGGCGCTACGAGGTGCACCTCGATCCGAACCTGCGAACCTCCGGCTTCACGGGGCGAGTGATCATCGAGTGCGTCGTCGAGGCCCCCACTCGACTCGTCGTCCTCAACGCCAAGGACCTGGAGATCGGGGCGGTCTTCGTCGATGGGGCTCCGGCCATCCACGCGATCGACGCCACCGATGATCGCCTGATCATCAGTACCACCGACACCGTGTCCGTCGGCCCGACGATGATCGACATCACCTTCTCCGGCGTGCTCAACGACAAGCTGCGCGGCTTCTACCGGAGCACCTATCGCGACGATGACGGCGTCGAGCAGGTGATCGCCGCGTCACAGATGCAATCCACGGACTGTCGTCGGGCGTTCCCGTGCTTCGACGAACCGGACTTCAAGGCCGTCTTCGCGGTCACCCTCGCCTGCGATCCCGACCACCTGGCCATCAGCAACGGTCCCGAGGTCGAGAGAACGACGTTCACCGACTCCGAGGGTCACGAACGAAGTCTGGTGAGGTTCGCCGACACCATGCCGATGAGCACCTACTTGGTCGCCTTCGTCGTCGGCCGACTCGAGACCACGTCGGTGGTCGACGTGGGCGGTGTGCCTCTTCGTCTGGTGCACGTGCCGGGCAAGTCGCACCTCACCGCGTTCGGTCTCGACGTCGGAGCCCGGAGTCTGCAGTGGTTCGTCGACTACTACGGCATTCCGTATCCCGACGCCAAGATCGACATGGTCGCGCTCCCCGACTTCGCCGCCGGTGCGATGGAGAACGTCGGTTGCATCACGTATCGCGAGTCGTTGCTGCTCGTCGACCCCGCCACCAGCACGCAGTCGGAGCAGCAGTTGGTCGCCGACGTGGTCAGTCACGAGCTGGCCCACATGTGGTTCGGTGATCTCGTCACCATGAAATGGTGGAACGGCATCTGGCTGAACGAGGCCTTCGCCACGTTCATGGAGGTCGCCGCCTGTGCCGCCTACCGGCCCGACTGGGATCGCTGGACCACCTTCTCCCTCGACCGGACCGCCGCTTTCGACACCGACTCGCTCGCGAGCACCCGGCCCATCGAATTCGAGGTGCGTTCTCCCGACGACTGCGAGGGCATGTTCGACGTCCTCACCTACGAAAAGGGTGGATCGATCCTGCGCATGCTCGAGCAGTATCTGGGCGAGAGCCGGTTCCGCGACGGCATCCGTCACTATCTGCGCACCCACAGTTACGGCAACACCGAGACCTCCGATCTGTGGGATGCGATCGAGGCCACCGTCGAGGCCGATGGTGGGGGCGAGCCCGTGCGCGCCCTCATGGATTCGTGGATCTGGCAACCCGGCTACCCGTTGATCGGTGCCCGTGTCGAGGGCGGCGCACTCGTGCTGCGTCAACGCCGTTTTTCCTTCGACGCGAGCAACGACGAGGAGGGCAACTGGTTGGTTCCCGTGCACGTTCGGGTGAACGGGTCCACCACGAAACACCTGATGACCTCCGAGGAACTTCGAGTTCCGCTGAGCGATCCCACGGCCTCGGTGGTCGTCAACGCCGAGGGCCACGGCTTTTATCGCGTCGACTACTCCCCCGAGTTGCTCGCTCGCCTCTCGCACGACGTGGTGGCCGGCATGAACACGGTCGAGCGCTACAACCTGGTGGACGATGCGTGGAACGCCGTGGTGGCCGGCCGATTGAGCGCGATCGACTATCTGACGCTCATCTCGGACTTCACCGACGAACGTGAATTGGCGGTTTGGCAAGCCATCTCCATCGGGCTTCGCGGTCTCACGCGGGTCGTCCCCGAGTCGCATCAAGAGAAACTGCAAGCTCGCGTTCGAACCCTCGTTTCCGATGCGGTACTCGACATCGGATGGGACCCCCGACCGAACGAGGATGATTTGCGATCCAAACTACGAGGACTGCTCGTCACCTTGTTGGCCGTCAACGGCGGCGACGACGACGCCCGTGTTCGCTGTCGCTCGATCTTCGATCGTTCGGTCGTCGATTCATCCGATGTTCACCCCGAACTCGCGGCCGCCGCGACAGCAGTCGTGGCCTCCACCGGTGACGCCGTCGACTACGGCCGATTCCGGGACCTCTTCCGATCCGCGGCGACGCCGCAAGAGCAACTGCGATACCTCTACGCCCTTGCCGACTTCGACGACGCGAACCTGATTCTCGAAACCTGTCGCTTCGCCCTGAGCGGTGAGGTGAAGTCCCAGAACGCCCCGTTCGTGCTGGCCCGAGCCATGCAGAATCGTCGAAACGGCGACGTCGCCTGGAGATTCGTGCGCGAGAACTGGACCCATGCGAACACGACGTTCCCGGTGAACACCATCATCCGCATGGTCCAGCCGGTCGCGACGCTCAACACGCCGGAGAAGGGTGCCGAAGTCGGAGCGTTCTTCGCCGAGCATCCCATTCCGCAGTCGGCCAAGACGCTCGACCAGGTGCTCGAACGTCAACGGGTCAACATCGCCCTGCGCGAACGCGAACAGCCTCGGATCGTCGCTTCCCTGTGAAAACGGGCCGAAAACGCCGCGTGACGCGGGCCGAGGTGAGTCGCCTCCGCCCGCGTCCACTACGGTTTCCTCGTTCCCACTGACGAGGAGAGTCACCATGGCCGAAGCTTGGATCATCGACGGAGTGCGCAGCCCCCGCGGCAAGGGCAAGGACACCGGTTCCCTGCACCACATCCATCCGCAAGAGTTGCTGGCCCAGGTTCTGAAGGGCCTGCAGGCCCGCGTCGGATTCGACCCCGCCGACGTGGACGACGTGATCATCGGAAACGGCAACGACGCCGGCGATCATGGCGCGTGCATCGGTCGCATGGCGGTGCTGGCCGCCGGCTGGCCCGTGGAGGCCCCGGGTGTCACCATCAACCGCTTCTGCGGCTCGGGTCAGCAAGCCGTGTCGTGGGCGGCCATGGCCGTGCAGTCCGGACACCAGGACGTGGTGGTGGCCGGTGGCGTGGAATCCATGTCGCGTTGGCCCGCCCCCAGTGGCCCGCCGGATTTCACCGTGGGCAACGCCGCGTTGCGCGCGATGTACCCGCTGGTGCCCCAAGGCGTGTCGGCCGACCTCATCGCCACCATCGAGGGCTTCACCCGTGAAGACGTGGACGCCCTGGCTTTCGAGAGCCAGAAGCGCGCCGCCCGCGCGCAGGAAGAGGGACGCTTCGATCGCAGCATCATCCCGATCCTGAACCCCGACGGTTCGGTGGCCTTGGCCAAGGACGAGCACCTGCGCCCCAGCACCACCATGGAGTCCTTGGCCGGTCTCGCGCCGTCGTTCGAGCGTCTGGGTGGTCGGGTGTTGGACGGGTTCGAGAAGTCCTTCGACGACATGTGCAAGCAGGTGTACCCGAACATCGCGGGCGTGAACCACGTTCACCATGCCGGCAACTCGTCAGGCGTGGTGGATGGCGCCGGCGTGATCATGGTGACCAGTCCCGAGTACGCCAAAGCTCACGGCTTGAAGCCCCGCGCCCGCATCGTGATGTCGGCGGTCGCCGGAGCCGAGCCCGTGATCATGCTCACCGCGCCCGCACCGGCATCCAAGAAGTGCCTCGACCGTGCCGGCATGACCACGAAGAACATCGACCTGTGGGAGATCAACGAGGCCTTCGCCGCGATTCCGTTGAAGGCCATGCGCGAACTGGGCATCACCCCCGAGAACGTGAACATGAACGGAGGAGCGATCGCCTTGGGTCACCCCATCGGTGGCAGCGGTCCGATCCTGATGCAGACGGCCCTCGACGAGCTGGAGCGTCAGGACAAGGAAACCGCGCTCATCACCATGTGCACGGGCGGCGGCATGGGAACCGCCACCATCATCCAGCGCATGTAGCCGAGGCGTTCTCGGTCGGCTTTGCGTCGGTTTTCGGTTCTCTCGCCGACCGGGATCGACGAAAACGGTGTGAGAAATCGCTCGCGACTTCCCCTCGCGATTCGTTACGGTCGTGCTCGTCCATAACGAGGATCCGAGGGACCCAGCCCGATGACGATCCGCCAACCACCCGAAAGGGAACGGTGGCAACGCTGGGTGCGATGGAGGAAATCATGAGCGGTATCGAACGGCGTATCGTCATTTGTCGTCGCGTTCTCGACATCGGTCCGGGGGCCAAGTTGGCCGGCTACGACCTGACGGGCGCCCAACTTGCGGGCGTCGACCTGACCGGCGCCAACCTGAAGGGCACCAAACTGGCCAGCGCCGACTTGACCGGTGCGAACTTGACGAACGCCGACCTGTCGGGGTCTGTTCTGGTGTTCGCGCAGATGCGCGATGCCATCGTGGCCGGTGCGAACTTCGAATGGTCGAACATGAAGGGCACCAACCTGGTGGGAGTCGATCGGTCGACGGCCAACTTCAAGGGCTGCGACATGCTGCACGCCACCACCGAGGGCGACATCGATTTCTACGCCTACCTGAAGGCCTTCAACCCCGATTGGGAGCCCACGAGGAAATGACCCTCACTCGCGGGGCAGGCCCAGCACGCGCTCGCCCACGATGTTGCGCTGGATCTCGGTGGAACCCGCGTAGATGGTGTGCGCGCGACTGAACAGGAACGTGTGTTGCATGTCGTGCTCGTCGCTGTGCTCGGGCTGCATCACCAACGCGTCGGCACCCAGCAGATCCACTTCCAGTTCGCCCAGACGCTGGTGCCACTTCGACCAGAACAACTTGCCGATCGACCCCTCGGGGCCGGGCTGGCCACCCTGGATGAAGCGCGTGACGTTGCGCATACCCGACCAACGCATGATCTCCAGTTCGCCGTAGGCGCGCGCGAGGCGTTGACGAATCTCGGCGTCGCGGTCGTGTCCGCGGGCGACGGCCAGGTCGCGCACCTTGGCGAACTCCTTGGCGAAGCGCAACTGCTGGGCCATGAACGCGGTGCCGCGCTCGAAGCCCAACGTGCCCATGGCCGTCTTCCAACCGTTGCCGCGTCCGCCCACCACCAGATCGGCCGAGGTGACGGCGCCGTCGAAGAACACCTCGCAGAAGTGGTCGTTGCCCGACAGATCCTTCAACGGCCGCACTTCCACGCCGGGCTGATCGATGGGCACGAGTATGTACGACAAGGCCTTGTGCGCCTTCTGGTCCAACTCGGTACGACACAACACGAAGATCCACTGGGCGAACTGCGCCTGACTGGTCCAGACCTTCTGGCCGTCGACGCGCCACTGATCACCGTCGAGCACCGCGGTGGTGCGCACGCCCGCCAGGTCGCTGCCCGCACCGGGCTCGCTGAAGCCCTGACACCAGTACTCCTCGCCCTTCAGGATGGGTGGCAGGAAACGCGCCTGTTGCTCGGGCGAGCCGAACGTGATCAGCGTGGGCCCCAACAGACCTTCGCCGAAGAATCCGGCGCGTTGCGGACCGTTCGCCAACGTGTACTCCTGGGCGAACACCAGCTCCTCGGCCACCGACACTTCGCGACCACCGAACGCCTTGGGCCACGTGAGACCCAGCCAACCCGCGCGGCCCAGTTCCTGTTCCCACGCCACCCGGATGTGCCAGTCGTGCGCACCCATCTCGGCCGACGTGCCGAGGTTGCGGTACTCGCCCACCAGATGGTCGGTCATCCACGCGCGCACCTCGGTGCGAAAGCGGGCGGCCTCGGGCGAGTCGGCGAACTGCATGGACACATTCTCCCCCATCGACCGCCCATGTGAGAAAACCGACGCGCGAGTGCCACAATCGGGTCATGGCCCTTTCCGACGCCGACAAACTCGCCGCACAACAGCGTTACGCCGACGCCATCAACAACTGCCAGCCCGAGGTGGCCATCGCCATGTGCGCCCCCGGAGCAACCGTGTGGCACAACTACGACGACGCCACCGCGGTGTACGCCGACAGCGTCGGTTCGTTGCCCTGGATGTTCAAGGCCGTCGACGGTCTGCGCTGGGAAACCCGGCGCGCCCTGGCCACCGACGAAGGGTTCCTCTGGGAGGCCGTCATCCGGGGCACGGCCAAGTACGGCGAGCTGGCCGCTCAGACGTGCATGGTGGTGCGACTGAACGACGACGGTCTCATCGTGGAACTGGAGGAGTACATCGACCCCGCCAGCATGAAGCCCCTGCGCGGCTGAGAACGTGTCGTCCATCCTCGTCATCTGCACCGGCAACGCCGCGCGTTCGGTGATGGTGGGGGCCATCGTGAACGACCGCCGACCCGACCTGAACGTGGTCACCGCCGGCACTCTCACCATGGACGGCCAACCCATCAGCTGGCGCACCCGCGAGGCGTTGCGGCGCATCGAATTGAACGCACCGAACCATCGCAGCAAGCAGATGCAGCAACATCACGGTGACGAGGCCCAGTTGATCATCGCGCTCGCGCCCGAGCACGTGGAGTGGGTGCGTCGCAACCATCCGCACGTGGCCCACAAGACCGTCACGCTGAAGCGACTGGTGAAGCACCTGTCGCACGATCGCCACACCCCCCTGTCCGAACGCGTCGCCGCGTTGCGGGCCCACGAGGTGGAACTGGAACCGTGGGAGGAAGTGGTCGACCCCGGTGGCGGCGAAGTGGACGTGTTCATCGACTGCGCCATCGAGGTGGTGGCGTTGTGCGACGAACTGTGCCCGCGTCTGTGATCAGTCGATGACGCGGACCGCGCCGGCCTCGATCATCTCGCGGATCTGATCGTCGTCGAAACCGGCCTCGCGCAACACCTCGCGGGTGTGTTCGCCCAACTTGGGTGCGATCGATCGCTGCGCCCCCGGCGTGCCGTGGAAGTCCACCGGTGAGGCGATCATCCGCGTGGTGCCGTCACCGTTGGGGACCTCCACCAAGCCGCCGGCGTGGTGCAACTGCTCGTCGTTCAAGATGTCCTCGGCGGCATGAATGGGCGACCAGAACATGTCGGGCTCGTCGGCGAACGCCGCTTCCCATTCGGCCATCGTGCGGGTGGCGAACGCGTCGTCCAGGATCTGGCGCAACTCCTCGAAGTTGATGGCCCGGTTACGCATGCTGTCGAAGCGCGGGTCGTCCACCAGTTCGGGCCGACCCACCACGCGCGCCAACGGCGGCCAGTGACGGTCACCTTCCACACCCACCACGAAGAACCACTTGCCGTCGGACGACTGATAGGTGTTCACCGACGGGTTGCGGGCCTCGAAGCGGTTGTTGATGGGTGGGTGACGTCCCCAACTGAGCACCATGTTCAGGTCGAAACCGATGGTGTACACACCTTGTCGCAACAACGACGAGGTGACCATCTGGCCCTGACCCGTGCGTTCGCGGCTGAACAACGCCGCCGAGATGGCACCGGCGAAGGTGACGCCCGTGCTGTGGTCGCCCATGCCACCGCGCAAGGTGGGGATGGTGTTGCCGTTGGGCGTCATCATGTGGGCCATGCCCGTGCGGGCCCAGAACGCCGAGATGTCGAAGCCCGGCCGGTCGGCGTCGGGACCGGTGAGGCCGTAGCCGGTGATGAGCCCGTAGATCAGGCGCGGGTTGCGCGGCGCCAAGGTGGCGTAGTCGAAACCGGATCGCTGCAACGCCGCCGCGCGCACGTTGGTGACGAACACGTCGGCCTCGTCGATGAGGCGATACGCCGCCTCACGACCCGCGTCGGTGGTGATGTCGACGGCGATGCCGCGCTTGTTGCGGTTGTCCAGTTCGAACACCGGGTTGTCGGGAGGGTTCCCGCCGTACATGAACTGGAACGAACGGGCCGGGTCGCCCGACACCGGCTCGATCTTCACCACGTCGGCGCCCCAGTCGGCCATCACCCCGGCCGCGGCCGGTCCGGCCACCCACACGCCCAGTTCGACGACTTTCACTCCCTCGAGCGGACCGGGCATGGCGCGAACCCTACTTGTGGGCGATGGCGCGCAGCGTGTCGTCGAGCGCGTCGAGGGCGCGCCCCAACTGGTCGTCGGTGTGGGCCAGACCCAGGTTCATCATTCCGCGGGCCGCCGTGTACACGCCACGCTGCAACAGGCCGAGGAAGATCAGTTCCTGCAGGTCGTTGTCGCGCGCGGCGACACCACGAATGTCGGTGGGGGCCGTGGCGCAGGCGTGCAACGACATCATCGAACCGAACCCGGTGACGCACACCGGCAGAGGATGTCGCGCCAGCACTCCGGCCACCATGGAACGAAACTCGTCACCCCGCGTGGTGTGGGCTTCGGCCACGTCGGCGGTGAACACCTCGCCCAACACCGCACAACCCGCGGTGATGGAAGCCATGTTGTTGTTGAAGGTGCCGGCGTGCGAGATGACCATCTCGCCCTTGGCGGCGCGACCGGTCTCGACGCTGGTGTCGAACTGGTCCAGCAGATCCGCCCGACCACCGAACGCACCGAACGAGAAGCCGCCACCGATGTACTTGCCGTAGGTGACGATGTCGGCCTCGGAACCCAACAGGTCCAACATTCCACGGCGAC
>JAURHL010000003.1 GCA_030833305.1 Acidimicrobiales bacterium
CCCCAAGGCCGTCCGAGAAATGAACGAGCAACGACATGGGAGCGACCCTCTCTGTGCGGTCGAGCGAGTGTCACGTCTCGACGGCATTCCTCTCCGCCGACGAGCCCGTCAGAAGTACGATCGACAGCAACGCCGACACCACCGAGGCCAGGAGAATCGCCAGCTTGGCGTTTGCTTGGTCGGAAACGTTGGAAAGCGCCAACTCGGTGATGAACAGTGCCACGGTGAAGCCGATTCCGGCCGCGGAACCGGCACCCAGAATGTGGCGCGTCGACACCCCTCGGGGTTGATCAACCAAGCCCGACCGAACAGCAAACCGCGTAGAGACGAAAATTCCCAGGGGTTTTCCGACCACCAAGCCGAGAAACACTCCCCAGGTAACCACCGAACCCGCCGCGTCACGGAAACCATCGACCGACACCGCTAGTCCGCTGTTTGCCAACGCGAAGACCGGCACGATCACGAAACTCGACCATGGATGCAGGACGTGCAACAACCATTCCACGACCGAGACGGTGTTGCGCGATTCAGGGACCGGGCGCCCCTCGTGAACGACTTCGATCAGGTCGGGACGTTCCTCGATGTCGATGTAATCATGACCGCGTCGAGGAGTCACCGGAGCGATCAACCCCATCACCACCCCGGCGAGCGTGGGATGCACTCCCCCTTTGTAGAGACCTAGCCACACGACCACTCCCACCAACACGTACACCGGCACCGATTGCACGCCAACGCGCCGCACCAAGAACGTCAGTAACACCCCGACCACCGCGGCCGACATCCAACCGAAGGAAACACCCGTGGAATACACGACGGCGATGATGATGATCGCACCGATGTCATCGACGATGGCCAGACCGAGAAGAAATGCCCTCAACGGCGACGGCACGCGACTGCCCGCGACCGACAACACTCCCACCGCCAATGCGATGTCGGTGGCCACCGGAATCGCCCAACCGCGCGCCGCCACGTCGCCAGCGATCGCCAAATAGATGAGCGCCGGTACGACCATGCCTCCGATGGCCGCCACAACGGGCAAAAACGCCGCACGGCGAGAAGCCAGGTGCCCTTCGGTGACCTCACGCTTGATTTCCAGACCAACCACGAGGAAGAAGACAGCCATGAGACCGTCGTTCACCCAATGACGCAGGTCCAAATCCATCGTGAAGTCGCCGAACGACATGACGACACGGGTGGACCACAGATCGTCGTAGGACGACGACCACGGCGAATTGGCCCAGACGAGGGCGATCACCGCTCCGGCGCACAGCAAGGTGGCACCGGCGGTCTCCTTGCTCAAGAAATCGCGCAGCGGTGACAGCGGACGAACCGACGACGAATGGGAGCGGGGCGTGTGCTTCAACGAAGTCTCCTAACTTCGCCGACCCGTCTTCCCGGCACGCCTCGATTGTGACCTCCGAAGTCTACCCGGACGCCACCACAACGAGCAGGCCAAACACCGATTCCGACAACGCGAGGCGAAATGTCATCGTCACTCGGTTCGTGGCCCCGTCAGCCACGAAGGTTCCGGAGCAACTCGACCAACTGGTCCAACGCGGCGTTCCAGCCGTCATGGAATCCCATCTGCTCGTGAGTACGCATTCCGGCTTCGTCGACATGCTTCACCGTCGCGAAGTAACGAGTTCCGTCAGCGACGGTCTGGAAAGAGATCGTCGCCGTGAATCCGAAGTCGCCCTCGCCGAGCTCGTTCGGAGCGAAGCCCGGACCCATCAGATTCGTCCACGAAAAGCGTTCACCGGGAACGGCCTCGAGAACGCAACCGGTTCCCTCGTTGCTCTCGCCGTCGGGACCGCACATCACCGTGCGGAAGATCCCTCCGGGAACGGCGTCGACCTCGGCCTCGGTGGTTCGCCACGGTGCGGGCGTGAACCACTGCACCAACAGCTCGGGTCGGGTCCAACCGTCGTAGAGGTCATTCGCCGACGGAGCGACGATCCGTTGGAACGACAGGTCGAACGACACGTCAGCGCTTGCGGATGACGCCGTCGGCCACCGCGGCCGCCGCCACCGCCGGCGCCACTCGGGCCACGACCGAACGGTCGAACACGGACGGCACCACGAACTCGGGCTTCAACTCGGCGTCGGTCACCGACTCGGCGATGGCCACCGCCGCGGCCAACTTCATGCCTTCGGTGATGTCGGTGGCCTGAGCGTCGAGGGCACCACGGAAGATGCCGGGGAACGCCAGAACGTTGTTGATCTGATTCGGGTAGTCGCTACGACCCGTGGCCATGACCGACGCCAAACCGTCGCACTGTTCGGGACGGATCTCGGGATTCGGGTTGGCCATGGCGAACACGATGGGGTCCTTGGCCATCGAACGAACGTCGGCCGCCGTGATGAGGTCCGGTCCGCTCACTCCGACGAACACGTCGGAGCCCTTCATGATGTCGCTGATGGTGCCCATACGGCGCGAGCGGTTGGTGTTCTCGGCGAACCACTCCTTGGCCGAGTTCATCTCGCCGCGGCCCGTGTAGATGGCACCCACGCGGTCGCAGCCGATCACGTCGCCGACACCCGCGTTCAACAGGATCTTGCCGATGGCCACTCCGGCGGCGCCCACACCGGCGATGACGACCGTCAGGTCCTCCATCTTCTTGCCGGTGATCTTCAGCGAGTTCCACAATGCGGCCAACGTCACGACCGCGGTTCCGTGCTGGTCGTCGTGGAAGACCGGAATGTCGAGGCTGGCGCGCAGGCGCTCTTCGATTTCGAAGCACTCCGGAGCCTTGATGTCCTCCAGGTTGATGCCGCCGAACGTGGGGGCGATTCGCTGGACGAAGTCGACGACCTCGTCGGCGGTGCTGGCGTTGATGCACACCGGGAAGCCGTCGACGCCACCGAACTCCTTGAACAGCAGGGCCTTGCCCTCCATGACGGGCATGGCGCCCTCGGGTCCGATGTCGCCCAGGCCCAGAACCGCGGTGCCGTTGCTGACGATGGCCACGGTGTTCTTGCGGATCGTGTACTGGTGCGACAAGCCCGGATCGTTCTCGATCGCGGTGCACACGCGGGCCACGCCGGGCGTGTAGGCCATCGACAAGTCGTCGCGATCGTTCACCGGCGCGGTCGAGAGCACGTGGATCTTGCCCGACTCGTGCATCTTGAAGGTGCGGTCCCACCAATCCAGCAGGGTGACGCCCGACAGCTTGTTCACGGCGTCGACGACCTTGGCCTGATGCGCCTCGTCCCGGCAATGCACCACCAAACTGCGACGCAAGACGGGGCCTCGCACGTCGAAACCGTCGAGCGCACCGATGTTGCCACCGGCCTCGCCGATGGCCGTGCAGAGGCGTCCGAGGGTGCCCGGGACGTTGTCCAGTTGGCAATCGAGGGCGATGGAGAAGGCGGCGGTCGGTTTCGTAGTCACAGGGTTGTAAACGATACGACACTCCTTGCCGGATTCTTCGTCTTTCGAGGACAAACACCTCCGAGCAACCCGTCGCCCGTCGCCGTCATCGACCCTTGACACGTCGATCGAGTCGGAGTTATGGTTTTGTAGTGAGCACTACACACGCCTCCCCTCGTGCGACCTGGATCGCTCTACCGATCGGAATGGTCTTCGCCCTGTCGTTCGCTCTCTTCTTCGCCGTTCTTCCCGATGACACCGTCTCGAACACCGGACCGAAGATCGGTTTGTACGTCCTGGCCGCGGTCCTCGGTCCGATCACCGTCCTGATCCTGCGCTTCATCGCGGACCGACTGCGAATGGACAGACGACGATTCGTGGTCATCGCCAGCGCCGGGGCCGTCACCTTCGACGGTCTCTTCGTCGGATTGTGGCCCGACGTATACGGACATCAAGGCTCGGACTTGGCCAACATCGCTGCCCTCATCTTGTTCGGGCTGGCCGCCATACTCGTCGCCGATCAAGCCACGCCCGTGAACTCACTCCCCCGCCGGAAAGGAAACGACGCGTGAGCACCAATGATCCACTCCGAGTCGTGCTCGACTTCTTCCGTTCGTTCGAGGGCAACGACGTCGAAGAAGCGGTGAAGTTCGTGGCCGACGATCTCGAATACGTGAACGTTCCCTTCGGCTTCGAGGCCGGCACCGTGATCGGACCCGATGGCATGCGCGCGGTGCTCGTTCCGGCCTTCGCTGGCGTCCTTCGCAACGAGTTCGTCGTGCGCACCACCGCGGTTTCCGGCGACACGGTGTTCGTGGAACGCCTCGACCGACACCAATTGCCCAACGGATGGGCCGAACTTCCCGTGAACGGGGTCTTCACCGTTCGCGACGGGAAGATCACCCAGTGGCGTGATTACTTCGACATGAACGTCTTCGCCACCCAGATGGCCGCGTCGGCCTGAATCGACGAAAATCCTTCGCCGACGTCAGTCGATGATGCCCATGGCTCGTGCGGCGTCGTTGGCCGCCCGGGCTCCGCACACTTGCCGCACCATCAACAGACCGTCGATGCGTGCCACGACCGACAGGGCGAGTCGTCGTCGTTCGGCCGGACCGTCGGCCACGACGAGTTCACTGATCCAGGCGACCCAGGCCTCCACCAACGCCGACGACAATCCCACGTACGGTTCCTTCTTGGCACTGGCCAGTCCCACGATCTCGAAATAGACGGCCATCAGGGCATCCACTTTGCTGCTGGCCAAAATCGGCCACGCGGTCCGCATCAGTTCGTCCGGGCTCGCCTCGGCGACGAATGCTCCTTCCAACAACTCCTGCAACTGCGCACCCATCGCGGCGACGACCGCGGTGATCAACACGTCCTTGGACGGGAAGTAGTACACGACCATGCGATCGGAGATGTCGAGGGCCTTGGCCACCTTGCCGAACGACAACGCGCCGAGACCCTCGGCCAGAACGAGATCGATTCCGGCCCGAACGATGTCGTCACGGTCATGGCGATAGCCCACGTCTCCACTGTAGCGAGCATTACAATTGCATCACCTCGGGGCCTCGTGGTGTTTCGGTACGCTCCGGGCATGCGCACATCCACCAGAGTCCTGACCGCACTTTCGTTTTCTCTCGCCATGCTCGGGGTCTCCTGCGGTGGTGACGACGGGGGATTCGCGGAGATCGGCGGAGGAAGTGGCGCAGAGGCACTGAGCGACGAGGAGTTCTGTGCCGAGATCGCGACTCTCGACAGCGTCGACCCCTCCGTGGACGACATGGCCGATGTGGTGACCATGCTCGAGGACTTGGCCGACAAGTCTCCCAACGACGAGCTCCGAGACGCGATGTTGACGCTCATTCCGGTGATGACCGCGATGGGCGACATCGACGAGAACGACCCCGATGCCATGAACGAAGTCATGGAGATCATGATGGATCCCGAGGTGATGGCCGCCGGCGAGCTCCTCGAGACGTACAGCAGCGAAACCTGTGGAATCGACGGCTCGGCCGATGAGGGCGACAGCGATTCGACCGAAACAATCCCACCGCTCGGCAGCAACGGTGGATACATCTTCGACGACATGGAAGCCGGGGACATCTCGGATTACGTCGAGGCCTACGGAAGCGATTACTTCCCCAACGGCTACGTCAGCTCCACGTCGATGTCCGGCGCCGACGGCTACACCGAGGTGATCCTGGACTTCGCCGATGCCGACTCGCTCGATGGCGTGGCATTGTGTGAGGTCATCGCCGAGGGAATCGCGATGAGCACGGCCGACACCGCCGTTCGAATCGTGGTTCAGGAGGACACGGTCGACGTCGCGGTGCGCGAGGTCGACGGCGACTGCGCAGCGGTCTGATCCGCCGAGCCGTCAGGAGCCGGTGAGCTCCTTTTTCAACTCGCGCTTCAGGAACTTTCCGTTCGCATTGCGCGGAATGGGCTCGGTACGGAACCAGTTCTTGGTGGGGATCTTGTGCTTGGCCAGGCTTGCGGTCAAGAACTGACGCAGCTCGTCCTCGGTGAGCGACGCGCCGGGCCGCAGCACCAGCACCGCCGCCACTTCCTCACCCAAGCGTTCTTCGGGTATCCCGAACACACAGGCCTCGGCGATGGCGTCGTGGTGATAGATCGCGGTCTCCACTTCGCTGCAATACACGTTCTCGCCGCCTCGAATGACCATGTCCTTGGCGCGGTCCACGATGTAAATGAAGCCGTCCTCGTCGATCCGGGCGATGTCACCGGTGTTCAACCAGCCATCCACGATGGTGTCGGCGGTGGCCTCCGGGCGATTCAAGTAGCCCTTGATGGTGACCGATCCGCGCACGCACAACACGCCCACGGTGTTCGGTCCGGCCGGAAGATCCCGGCCTTCCTCATCGACCAACTTGGTCTCGAGCGTGGGCACCGCGGGGCCGCAGGACTCGGGCTTGGCCACGAACCAACGTGACGAGTTGGCGGTGATGATGCCGTGCGTCTCGGTCATGCCGTAGCCGGTTGACGGTTGACCGTGCTTCAAAGCGCCGGCGATCTTGTGCACGAGGTCGGGTTGCAGCGCCGCACCACCACCACCGAGGCCGGCCAACGACGACGTGTCACGCGTGCTCCAGTCCGGATGCATCAGCATCTCGCGACTCATGGTGGGCACGCCGGAGAAATTGGTGACCTTCTCGCGCTCGATCAATTCCAAAGCACGACCCGGATCCCACTTGTACATCAACACGACCTTGCCACCGGTGAGAGTGGCCGGGTGCAGGATGCAGTTGCACGCGGTGACATGGAACAACGGTGTCGGGGCCATGAACGTCGCCGGTAGGGCCGGCGGTGCGGGCGGCGGGGGCGGCACGTCGCCGGCGGCGATGGCCTTTTGTTCGGCCATGGCGACCGCGGTGGTCATGGCGGCGATATTCAGGATGTTGTGCACCGATCCGCGATTGGTCAACTGGGCACCCTTGGGGAATCCGGTGGTTCCCGAGGTGTAGAAGATGGTGGCGTCGTCGTCGGTGTCGATGTCGACGGCGGGTAGCGATCCGGGATCGGCGGCCGACATGATGGCGCCCCAGGTCGAGCCCTCGCCGGGAACGGCGCGGTCGGTGCGCACCGCGATGATGTGCATCGGTCGCTGACTGGGCATCTGCAGCAAGCGCTCCAGACGCTCGTCGTCGGCGATCAACACGCGCGGCTCACTGTCGTTCAGTGCGTACTCCATCTCGTCGACCACCCACCAGGCGTTCATGCCGACCACGGCGGCGCCGACCGAGACCCCCGCCCAGTAACCGACGACCCACTCGGGGTAGTTGCGCATGGCGATGGCCACACGACTTCCGGGGGTGACGCCGTTGGCCACCAGGTGGGCGGCCAACTTGCGCACCTGCGCGTGGATGTCGGCGTAGGTGTAGCGCTCGTCCTCGTAGACCAGATAGTCCTTGTCGCCGTGCACCGCCGTGGTCTCCCAGATGGCCCGCATGGTGGGTGGCGCCGCCACGAAGGACTTCGCGGGGACCCCGCGGATGGTGGTCATGTGGGTGGCGAACGGAGAGCCCGGAGCGTCGAGTTCGGCACGGGCGGTCAGGTAATGGTGGATCACGCCCGCCATTCTTGCCGATCGACCCACCGATGTACAGGGCGAGGCCGAATCGAACGGGGTGTGGCAACATGGAGCGTGCTCTCCGTTCCCACCGTCGACATCTCGAACCCCTCGGCGACGTCGATGGAGGCCCTCGACGCGGCTTGCCGCGACCATGGCTTCTTCTTTCTCGGTGGTCACCGGCTCGACAAACAAAAAAAACGCACGTGGCGTCAGACCGAACGCTTCTTCGACGCCGACCGGAGCATCAAGAACGAGATCGTTCGTGACCTCGAGAACCCGATGGGGTACTTCGATCGGGAGCTCACGAAGCGAAAGCGCGACAACAAGGAAGTGTTCGACTTTCTGGATCCGACCGTGGCCGCCATCGACGCCCGCAACCGTTGGCCCCGAGATCTTCCGGGCTTTCGCGAGACCATGACGGAACTGTTCGACGAGTTCAGCGCTCTCGCCGATCGCACCATGACCCTCATCCATGGAGCCCTCGACCTGCGAACCGATTCGCGGGCCAAGGTCGCGGGAAGTCGCCACAGCAGCATGGTTCGACTGAACTGCTATCCGGTCGGCGATCCGGTGCCGGAGTCGGAGCGGAACGGACTACCCGAACTGGGCGAGACCGCCCTCGGCTATCACACCGATCCCGGGACACTGACTCTGCTCCTGCAGGACGACACCGGAGGTTTGCAAGCCGAGTCACTCGACGATGGATGGATCGACGTTCCCCCCACTCCCGGGACGATCGTGGTCAATCTCGGGGACTGCATGCAGGCGTGGACCAACGACCGCTACCGGGCGGCGGTTCATCGTGTGGTTCCCATGACCCGCACTCGCCGTTTCAGCATCCCGTACTTCCAGAATCCCGCCCGTGATTCGGTCATCGAGCCGATGCCAGAGTTGAGCTCCTCCGGGGCTCGGTATCGGAGTTTCGCGTGGAAGGAATTCATGGCCGCTCGGGCCTACGACAACTTCACCGATCTCGGTACCGACGACACCCAGGTCACCGACTTCCGCGTCGACGCCTGACCCGTTTCGGCGGCCATCACGCCGTGGGATAATGGGGCATGACCGAATCCAACGACGTCTCTTCCTTGCTCGATCCCGAGATCGCCGCGATGCTGGCGGCGTCGCCGGTGAACATCGGCGAGGTGCTCGCGAGCCTCACCCCGGAGTCCGTGGTGACGATTCGCGAGATGTTCGCCGCCACCCCTCCCCCGCCACTCTCCGATGAAGTGACCCGCGAGGACATGTCGCTCGAGGGCCGCGGCACCGCGTCCGTTCGTGTGCATCGGCCACGCGTCCAACGTACGAACGCGCCGTGCGTCGTCTGGATGCACGGTGGTGGCCTCGTCCTCGGCGACAACCGCATGGACGACGCGCGCTTCGACAAGTGGTGTCGCGAACTCGACATCGTCGGAGTGTCGGTCGAGTATCGCTTGGCCCCCGAACATCCCTACCCCACGCCCCTCGAGGACTGCTACGCGGCTCTCGCCTGGACCCACCGCAACGCGGCATCGCTCGGCGTGGATCCGACGCGCATCGGCATCGGCGGCGCCAGCGCCGGCGCCGGACTCGCCGCGGGCCTGGCCCTCTTGGCGCGCGATCGCGCCGAGTTCGCCGTCGACTTCCAAGTGCTCATCTATCCCATGATCGACGACCGTCAGGTCACCATCTCCAGCTCGTGGATCGACCCGATCTGGTCGCCGGCGGCGAACACCTTCGGTTGGACGTCGTATCTCGGGTCCGACAAAGGGACCGACAAGGTCGCCCCGTACGCCGCCGCGGCCCGGGCCACCGACCTACGGGGTCTTCCCCGCGCTCTCGTCGTGGTCGGGGCACTCGACGGGTTCTCGGACGAGGACATCGATTACGCCAAACGACTGCGACACGCCGGAGTGCCGACCGATCTCAACGTCTACGCGGGAGCGCCGCACGGATTCGACACCTTCGGCGATCTCACCACCGTCTCACGACGTTGCAATCGTGACGTCGACGAATGGTTGGCCGCTCGGGTGGTCTGACGTCGCTCAGAGAATCTCGGCCGCGATGCGGTCGAGCAGAGCGCGGGCACGAGTGGCGTGTCCACCGTCGTCGTCACGCAACGCGTCGTGCAGAGAAAGCCACTGTTCCTCGGGAATGTCGACGATGGTCGCCAGGTTGCGAACGATCGTCCCGTCGAACTCTATGTGAGGCTGCAGCCCCCACGCCCGACCCCGCCGGAACACCGCGTCGGCATGGGGCAAACGAGCCAACACGTCGGCATCTTCCGGTGCGGTGATGGCGTCCTCGTGCCAGACCGCCCACGGGCCGGCCAACTCACTCGGCGCCCCATCGGAGACGTCGAACTCCACGTAGGACCGGAACGTGTGATCCATTCGCGTCACAGAGCCGCCGAGAGCACACGCCAGAACCTGGGCACCGAAGCAAACTCCGATGTAGGGCCGATCCGATGCCACCCATTCGCGCACCGCGTCGACCTCCGATTGCGCCGGTGGGCGACAATGGCCCGCGGCGACCGAGGTGGGCGAGCCGAGCACGATCAGCACATCGGCATCGGGAAGCGACGGAGAATCCTCTCGGTAGATGCGGTCCACGGAGAACCCCGACGTGGCCAACCAATCACCGATGTGGCCGAGTTCGTCGGCGACTCCACGATGGGACAGAACGACCGATCGCGCCACGAAATCTCAGCCGACGCGGTGCAGCGTGTTGCCGTCGGTGTGGGGCAAGATGTCCGGGAACTGATCCATGCGCAAGCTGGTGTTCTCCCGATACGTCCACGAGTCCGGTCCATCGATGGTCACGGTGACCGTGTAGGCCACGGTGCTCGCGTGCTGACCCAAGTAGGTGTTCTCGCCGATGGCGTAGGTCTTCGAGCCGATCTCGGCGGCCATGGTGAACTCCGTGGCATCGGCCGTGGTCCGACCGCCCGCGAGCACCGCGATACCCCGTGGCACCACGAAGGCTCGAAGAACCTCGCCGGTCGCGGCATCCCACAACCAGTAGCCGAGCTCGGTGTGGAAGGGGTTCTCTTCGCCGTCGCGCCACATCGCGGTCTTGTAATCGAGACCGTAGAGCGACTGCGAGCCGTTCTCCACCGGGCCGAACGGCTTCATGGTCACCTTCTCCAGGTACGGCGTCTGGTGCACCTTGCCCCGCGAGTGCGAGTACGAACTGTCCAAGCCTCCCTGGCCCTGCCATTCACCGATCAGACCGGCCAGCGGTCCCCATTCTTTCGACATGTTTGCCTCCTCGAGTCGCCGAACCTTAGTGGCGAACGGTGCAACCGAAGAAGTGCCGGTGGGATTCCCGCCGACCTTACGCGCACTCGGATCGAATCAACCGAAGTCGTAGACGACCCCGGTGGCGCGTTCGCTCAGTTCCCACAGTCGCCGTGCGGCATCCGCGTCGCGACCGCGACGACTGGGCACTTCCACCCGCGGAGCGCCGAATGCCATCCATCGCGGGCCGTACATCTCTCCACCCGACACCGCCGGATCGACCGCCGCCCGCAACTGTGCTTCGCACCCTTGTACACCGGTGCGCACCAGAACCGGGGTGAGCCTGCGCATCACGATGTTCGTCGCCGCCGTACCGTTCTTACCCAACTCGGTCCGCGCCGTTCCCGGATGCGCGAGCACCGACAGCACCGGCGAACGAGTCGCTCGAAGTCGTCGATCGAGCTCCAATCCGAAGTGCACGTTGGCCAATTTGCTCTGGAAGTACGCGCCCCAACGACTGTAACGGCGTCGTTCGAAGTGCGGGTCGTCGAGGCGCACTCGTCCCGCTCGATGCGCGATACTCGACACGGTCACGATTCGGCCGCCATCCGCTCCACCGACGATCGGCAACAGCAGACCCGTCAGGGCGAAATGTCCCAGATGATTGGTTCCGAACTGGGACTCGAATCCGTCGACGGTTCGACTCCGGTCCAGAGCCATGACACCCGCGTTGTTCATCAACACGTCGATGACCCGGCTTCGTTCGAGCATCGATTCGGCGAAGGATCTGACCGACCCGAGATCGGCCAAATCCAGTCGACACACTTCCAATGTTCCGGACCCGCCATCGCGCTCGATCTCATCTGCGGCCGCACGGGCCTTTTCCATGTTCCGACAGGCCATGACGACGCTCGCCCCCCGTCGATGAAGGTTCCGCGTCGCTTCGCGACCGATACCCGAATTCGCTCCCGTGACCACGATGTGCTTGCCACGAAGGTCGGGTAGGTCATCGACGGCCCAGGTTTCATCGTTGACTCTCATCTTCGTGCGCACCTCACCTTGCTCGCGTCGGCGATCCGCAGACTATTGTTTCCCGTAGTCCGAAATCGGAGATTGCTGATGACGCGAGGTCTCGAGAAAACCGACAGCCAGATTCGCGGTCGTCTGATCGACAGTGCTCTGGTGTTCATCGACAGAGACGGCATCGACGGGGCGCGATTGCGCGACATCGTCGAGCACGCCGACATGACCACCGGGTCGCTTTACTGGTTCTTCAAGAATCGGCGGGCCCTCATCAACGCGGCCCTGGCCGAGCGCTACGTCCGCAAGATGCGCCAACTGACCGACGCCGCCGAGGAAATCATCGCGAAGGGTCTCGTGATCGGTGATCCCCTCGACCTACTGACCGAAATCACGGTGCGGGTCGGCGATCCGGAACGAGTGATGGCCCGTCGCGAGCGCGTGCAGGTCCTGGCGGCCGCCCTCGACGACCCGGTCCTGGCCAAACAGGTGGCCGACGTCCAACGAACCCTGCTGGCGCAACTGACGAACGTGATCAGAACCGCCCAGGAAAGACGAATCCTTCGTTCGGACGTCGACGCGTACAGCGTTGCCGTGCTGGTTCAATCGACGACGGTCGGTCTCGCGTCCGTCGACCTGGCCCCCGACCTCTTGCCTCAGGACGACAACTGGATCCACCTGATGGGACGAGTGGTCAAGGCCCTGCGGGCGTCGCCCGATCCGTCCTGATGCACCGTCGTCCATGAATTCGTCCCGACAGCGAACCGTCGCCGCGACCGCGGTTTCGGGGATCGCTCTGATCTGCGTGGTCATCGCGCTGTCGACGTCGAGCGGGGGCGGGACGCAGGTCGCCGATTCCACGATTCCGGTCGCCCCGGTGACCACCGTGCCCGCCGAGACGATCTCCCCGTCCACCGAAGCGTCGGTCGTGGTTGCGCCCGAGCAAGGAACGGACGAGCCGTGCAGCTTGCGCGCCAAGACCCTCAATGGCGGGTCGAGCGGCGACGACGTGATCTGTCTGCAAAGGGCCCTGATCGAAGCCGGTTACCTGAGTGGAACGCCCGGCGGCGTGTACGACAACGCCACCGCCGCCGCGGTCACGAAACTGCAGACCGACCGTGATTTGTTCGTCGATGGTGTCACCGGCCGCGAGACCGCGATCTCCCTCGGAATTTGGCCCGAAGAACCCGACTTGGTCGTGCGCACACCTCCACCCGCACCGGGTGCGGTGGACCTCCTCGGATTTCCGTTGTCCTCGGTGGCCACGAGTGGACCCGGCGCGCCTCCGCTCCCGGAGAATTCCGGCTCCGGTCGCCGGCTGGTCTATCAACGAGCCGGACAACGCGTGTGGGCGGTCGACGAGAACGAGATCGTCATACGTTCGTGGCTCGTGTCGGGTAGCAAGTACGACAACGAGTTGCCCGGTGTCCACAAGGTGTACAGCCGATCCGAGACGAGCATCGCCTGGGACGGCAAGGCCTACTTCAACCTGATGGTTCGTTGGCTGAAGACGAGCGATGATGCGATCGGCTTCCACGCCCTACCGATCAAGGTGGCGGACAACTCGCTCTATCAAACCGAGGCTGAACTCGGACAGCGTCTGTCGGGTGGTTGCCAACGTCAGGCGAACCTCGACGCCGAATTCACCTGGGAATTCGCGCAGGTCGGAACTCCGGTCGTCGTTCTTTGATCACCGTGCGTCGGTGACGATCTTGGACAGGCTGGCCTCGGCCGACTCGACGTCGGGACGCTCGATGTTCACGAGCGGGCTGAGGTAGCTCACCGAGACGTAATCGTTCTCGACCATGCCGCCGTCCGTGTCGATGGGCAGTTCGGCGGCCTCTCCCCAGGTCATGCGCACGTGAAACGTCCCGTCGTGACCGACCTTGGGCTCGAGTCGGGCGGTGCTCATCCGACGCGGAGGCTCATGACCCAACCGAGCCGACTTCCATCCCTTGATGTCGGCGACGTCCTTGTTGGGAACGTTGATGTTCACGACCACCGGTTCACTCGGCATGTCGCGCACGAAACCATCGACGAAGGCCGCGGCGACCGAGGCCGCACTCTCCCACTTCTGACCCACCAGCATCTCGTCCCAACCTTGACCCTCGACACCGAAACCCGTGACCGCTTGACTCACGGCGATGCCCGAGACGCGTCCGTTGCGCGCGGTCAGAGCAGCGCCCACCGTGCCCGAGTGATACACCGACCGCCCGACGTTGGCCCCGGGGTTGATGCCCGACACGACGAGGTCGAATGGCTCACCGAAGGCGCCGAGACGAGAGAACATCACGCACAGAGCCGGCGGTCCGGTGACCGACCACGCCTCGTCGATCCCGTCGACGTGGACCCGATGAACCTCGGGCTGCATCAAATGCAACGCGCCGAGTGCGGCTCCGGCACCCGAGAACTCACGGTCCGGTGCCGCGATCACGACGTGACCGAATGGCTTCATGGCCCGGGCGAGAACGTGCAGTCCCACCGAGTCGATGCCGTCGTCGTTGGTCAGAAGGATGCGCATGATTCCATCGTTGCCGATGGCGAACGTCGGGCTGGCATCAAGAGGTGAACGGACGCCTAACGTCCGGTGAAACGCGCCGGACGACGTTCCAGGAACGCGGCGACGCCTTCTCGGTGATCCGCGCTCTTGAAACTGGCGGACATAGCCTTGGTGTGACGTTCCATGTGCTCCGGAACGCTGGAGGTGAGACCCTCGTAGGTGAGGCTCTTGATGAGACGATGGCTGTGCGGAGACCCCTGTGCGATGCGGCGGGCCAGGGTGACGGCCCTCTCCATCAGGTCCTCGGGTTCGACGACTTCGAGGACGTAGCCCAAACGAAGCGCTTCGTCGGCGTCGATCATGTCGCCGGTGTAGGTCAGACGCAGGGCGTTCTGCAGACCGATGATGCGGGGGAGCAACCAGGTTCCAGCACCCGTGTCCGGGACCAGACCGCGATGAACGAAGTTCCACGCGAAGCGGGCGTTAGTGGAGGCGATACGAAGGTCGCATTGCGACGTGAATTCGGCGCCCATACCGACCGCGGGACCGTCAATGGCACAGATGGTGGGCTTGGAACACTGGACGAGAGGCCACCATTTGTCGGTCTCTTCGGCCGAGCCCCGCAGCCCTCTCTGTTCCCCCGGAATGGTCGAGAGGTCGGCGAGGTCGGTCCCGGCGCAAAACGAGCCCGGCACGCCGGTGACGATCAGGACGGAAATGGTTTCATCGATCGATGCTTCACGGACGGCTTCGATGAAGTCGAAGAGGACGGCGAAGGTCATGGCGTTGCGTTTCTCAGGGCCGGTCGATCGTGATGATTCCGATCGACGATGTGCCGCCGGAAATCCGTTCGTACCGAATGTGTCCGCCCATCCCCCACCCCATGACAAAAATGCGACAATTTGTCGCTTTGTGTACACGAGCAATGTACACAAAGCGACAAATTGTCGCATTTAGGTAGTTGGGGGTGGGGCGGGTGGCGATGTCGTCTCCGGCGACGGCGTCGTCGCCGGAACCGTCGACTCGGGCACCATCGTCGTGGTCGTCGGAATCACCGGCGGCTCGCCTTCCGCGTCGATGTCCTCGCCGTACACCCACACCGCCGTCTTCAGCGGAATCAACCCTGACGCCCAGATCATGTCCATCGCCGCCACACTCACGCGCACGCATCCGTGGGACGCCGGGTAGTTCGGGATCGATTTCGACCCGTGGATCGCGATCCCACCGTTGAAGTACTTCGGCCGGTAGATCTTGCCCAGGTCGCCGTCCCACCAACCGTCCGCTCGCTCACGCTGAACCTTGAACTTGCCCGAATGGGTGAGCGACCGACCCGTCTCCCACTTCGTCGGGTCCTTCTGATTCTTCTCGAGGTAGTACTGACCACTACCTGTCGAGATGTTGATCGCCCACACCAGCTTTCCGCCCGCCATGATGAGCATCACCTGCTTGGTCTTGTCGATCTCCACCACCACGTTCGATGCGGTGCTTTGACCCACCGGTCGCGCCGTCGCCGCTGTCAGTGCATCCGCGGTCGCCTGATTCACCGAGCCCGACGGGTCGAGGCCGGTCCACTTCTGGAAAGCCATCACTGCCTGCTTCGTCGTCGATCCGTATTCACCATCGACGCCGTACAACCAGAACCCCAGTTCCAGGAGTCGTTGCTGGATCAACGCCGTCCCCACTCCGTCACGGCTTCCCACCGCGGGCAACGGGGCGGCGAGCACTGACACTTCCGGCGCCGATGTGGTGGTCGTCGTCGACGTCGGCACCGTCGTCGTCGGCGTGGTCGTCGACGTCGTGGTGGTCGTGGATGTCGTCGTCGCCACGGTCGACGGGGAGAGAGTCACGGCCGGCACGGTCGAGCCCTCGGCGGAATTGCCACCGCAGGCCCCGGACACGCTCGCGCACAGGGCGATCACCGTCACACCCCTGATCCGACCCGAAAACTTCACCTTGCCAAGGTACCGACCACCTTCCCCGATGTGTTGGCAGGCACGATCGACGACGCAAAACCCCGCTTCCCCTGCGAGACTGCCGGCGTGGACACCGTTTCCGAGATCTTCGACCCCACGGCCTGGACGGTCGTCCCGGGATTCGACTTCACCGACATCACCTACCACCGTGCCACGGACCAGGGGACGGTGCGTATCGCCTTCGATCGTCCCGAGGTGCGCAACGCGTTCCGTCCCCACACTGTCGACGAGTTGTACACCGCACTCGAACACGCCCGACAGTCCACCGACGTCGGGTGCGTCATCCTCACCGGCAACGGCCCGTCCCCGAAGGATGGCGGATGGGCGTTCTGCAGTGGCGGCGACCAGCGCATCCGCGGGCGTGACGGTTACAAGTACGCCGAGGGCGACACCGCCGCGTCCATCGACCCCGGCAAGAGTGGTCGTCTCCACATCCTCGAGGTCCAACGGCTGATCCGCTTCATGCCCAAGATCGTCATCTGCGTGGTCCCGGGATGGGCCGCCGGTGGTGGTCACAGCCTGCACGTGGTCGCCGATCTCACTCTGGCCAGTCGTGAACACGCGCGCTTCAAACAGACCGACGCCGACGTCGCCAGCTTCGACGGCGGTTTCGGATCCGCCTACCTGGCGCGCCAAGTCGGTCAGAAGTTCGCCCGCGAGATCTTCTTCCTCGGGCGCGAGTACACCGCCGACGATGCGCACCGCATGGGAATGGTGAACGCCGTCGTCGACCACGCCGATTTGGAAGCGACCGCTTTGCAGTGGGCTCGCGAGATCAACGGCAAGAGCCCGACGGCCCAGCGCATGTTGAAGTTCTCGTTCAATCTGATCGATGACGGTCTCGTCGGCCAACAGGTTTTTGCCGGGGAAGCCACCCGCCTCGCGTACATGACCGACGAGGCCCAAGAGGGTCGCATGTCGTTCCTCGAGAAGCGCGATCCCGACTGGTCGTCGTATCCGTGGTACTACTGATCGACTCGGTCGACGACCCTCGTCTCGATCAATTCAGGTTGCGCGAACGAGAACTGCGTCCGCGCCGCATCCCGGCCCGCATGGCCAAGGGAATGACCCCGGCCGATCTCGAACGTGTCAGCGCCGGCCACTTCGTCGCCGAGGGTGATCTCGTCGTCGAACGCGCTCTGGCCGCCGGTTGCGAACCGGTGGCCCTCTTGACCGATGCCGAGGCGCCCGCGGCCGTGGCCTCCAAGATGCCGACACACGTGCCGGTTTTCGCCGCACGCGCCGAGGCCCGACGCATGCTCACCGGGCTGGGCGTGGCACTCGACGTGATCGGCCTGTTCGAACGTCCGCCCACCCGAGCGGTCGACGACATGGTCCCGACTTCTCGCCACTTGCTGCTCGCCGAGGACGTGGACAACCCCACCAACATCGGCGCCATCGCCCGCAGTGCCGCCGCGTTCGCGGTCGACGGCCTGATCCTCGACCGCAACAGTGCGGACCCGTTGGCGCGCCGGGCCCTGCGCGTTTCGATGGGGACCGCACTGCACATGCGACACGCGCGGGTCGACGACATCCCGTCGATCGTTCCGCTGTTGCGCACGCATGGCTTCGTCGTGTGCGGACTCACCCCTCGCTCCACCGCCGAGGACATCGCCGAGGTCGGTCGACGCCTTCCCGTTTCGGCCCGGGTGGCGATCGTGCTCGGATCCGAGCGCGACGGCTTGAGCGAGCGCACCCTCGCCGCTCTCGACCATTCGGTTCGCATCCCCATGGCCCCCGGCATCGACTCGCTGAACGTCGCCGCGGCCGCCGCCGTGGCCTGTCATTCGTTGCTCGCCCGTACACTTTCAGCGTGAGCGCCACCGCCGTCCTCCTGCTCTCGTGCCCCGATCAACGTGGGGTCGTGGCCGCCGTCGCCGATTTCATCGCCCAACACGGAGGCAACATCGTCCACGCCGAGCAGCACACCGACGACGTGGAGAAAGTGTTCTTCCAGCGCGTCGAGTTCGAGCTCGACGGTTTCGGCCTCGGGCGCGACGAGATCCTGAACGCCTTCTCGACCGTCTCGTCGCGCTTCGACATGTCCGTGGACCTGAAATTCACCGACACGCTTCCCCGAGTGGGGATCCTGGCCTCGAAACAGTCCCATTGCCTGTTCGATCTGCTGAGCCGTTGGCGTAGTGGCGAATTGCCCGCCCACGTCGCGGTGGTCATCGACAACCATCCGGATCATGCCGATCTGGTTCGCCACATGGGCGTGCCGTACGTGCACCTACCCGTCACGCCGGAGTCCAAAGAGGCCCAGGAACGGGCGTTGTTGGACGAACTTCGGGAGCAATCCGTCGACCTGGTGGTGCTGGCCCGTTACATGCAGATCCTGTCGCCCCTCGTGGTGAACGCCTATCGATCCCGCATCATCAACATCCACCATTCGTTTCTCCCCGCCTTCATCGGAGCGAATCCCTATCGACAAGCGCACGACCGTGGGGTGAAGATCATCGGTGCCACCGCGCATTACGTCACCGAGGAACTCGACGAGGGGCCCATCCTCGACCAGGAGGTCTCCCGGGTCTCGCATCGCGACTCGGTCGCCGATCTCACCCGTAAGGGTCGCGATCTGGAGACCATCGTCCTGGCGCGCGCGGTTCGAGCGCACCTCGAGCATCGGGTGCTCGTGTACGGCCGCAAGACGGTCGTCTTCGGCTGACGCCTCACTCAGGGTTTGCGCGAACTGATGGGTAGTCCGGTGTCGTTGCGCAAGTGCTCGGCCGCGGGCACGAAGTAGTTCGTCAATTCGGCACGCACACCCGCGTCCTCGGTCACCGCTTCGATCGCGGCCACCATGTGAACCAACCAGCGATCGCGCTCCAGCGGCCCCACGTGGAACGGCATGTGGCGCATACGTAACTTCGGGTGCCCCCGCTCCTCCATGTAGGTCGTCGGGCCACCCCAATACTGAGCGAGAAAGAGGGTCAGGCGATGCTTCGCCCCCGCCAGATCGCTCTGATCGGGATACAACGGCCAGAGAACCTCATCGGCGCCGACTCCGGTGTAGAACTCGTCCACCAAACGCACGAAGAACTCCATGCCACCGACACGGTCGTAGAGCATCGGCTCCTCGCTCACGAAAACTCGGGGTCCGACCAATCGGGGAATACGTCGGGCAGGCCGTCGCTCACCTTGACCGGGAACTCGGCAGGACGCTTCTCGAGGAAACTCATCACTCCCTCCCGCGCGTCATCGCTCGCTCCGCGCGAGTTGATGGCCCGCGAATCCACCCGATGGGCCTGCATCGGGTGATCCGCCCCCAACATGCGCCACAGCATTCGTCGCGACAGAGCCACCGACACCGGAGCCGTGTTGTCGGCGATCTCGGTCGCGATCGCTCGGGCCGCCGGCAACAATTCCTCGGAGGCGTGGACACTGCGCACCAGTCGAGCATCTCGGGCTTCGGTCGCCGAGACCATGCGCCCGGTGTAACACCACTCGGCCGCCTGCGAGATTCCGACCAATCGCGGAAGGAACCAGCTGCTGGCCGCCTCGGGCACGATGCCTCGACGAGCGAAGACGAATCCGAATTTGGCCGACTCGCTCGCCAGTCGGATGTCCATCGGCAGGGTCATGGTCACGCCGACGCCCACGGCGGCACCGTTGATCGCTCCGATCACCGGCTTCGTGCTCTCGAAGATGCGCAACGCCACCAGGCCACCCCCGTCACGCACCACACCGGTTCGCGCGGCCACGTCGCTTCCACCCTTGGCGAACGTGTCACCGCCGCCCGACAGGTCGGCACCGGCACAGTAGGCCTTCCCCGAGCCGGTGAAGATGATCGCCCGCACCTGGTCGTCAGCATCGGCCAAGTCCATCGCGGCGATGATCTCTTTCAGCATGCGATTGGTGAAGGCATTCATCTTGTCGGGACGGTGAAGCGTGATCGTCGCCACGCGATCGGAGACGTCGTAGATGATCTCGTCGAAACTCATGTCCCGACAGTAGTCAGCCGGCGGGATCAGACGTCGAGGAAGCGCGACGCGGCGATGCCCGATCCGATGGCGCCGGCAGCCGCTCCGATGACCAGGAGCATCACCATGACCCAGCGCACGTAGCCGTCGGAGACCACCAGGGCGGCCAATTCCGTGTCGTTGAAGTCGGTGACCGCGTTCGACCAGGCCGTGTTCAGACCCCACAAGCCCGCACAACTCAACACACCACCGATGAGGCCTTGCAACAGGCCCTCGAGCATGAACGGAATACGGATGAACCAATTCGTGGCACCCACCAACTTCATGACCTCGATCTCACGCCGCCGTGCGAACATCGCGGTCCGGATGGTGTTCCAGATCAATCCGATGGCCACCATGAGCAGGACGATCGACATCACGGTGGTCGCCACCCGGATGAACTGCGACACCCGCGACACCACGTCGAACACGTCCTGGGCGTAGGCCACTTCGCGCACGCCCTCCACGCCACGGAACGATTCACCGAGCTCGCGAATCAGGTTGGAGTCATCGGTGGTGGGCACCACCTTGAACTGCGACGGGATGTTCTCGGGGGTCAACAAACGGAGCGTGCCCGGATCACCGGCGAACAACTTCTGAGCCTCGGCGTAGCTCTCGGCCTGATCCAGGTACCGCAGCTTGGAGACGTCGATGATCGTGGGCTGGGATTCGATGGCTTCCTGAATGAAAGCGATCTGTTCGGGCGAGGCGTCCGAACGCACGTACACGATCAGTTCGACGTCGCCCTTCCAACGAGTGAGCAGATTGTCGAAGGCCCGCTGGATGAGGAAGGTGGAGCCCACCAGCAGAAGCGACACCGCCGAGGTGACGACCGCGGCGGCGGTGAGGGTGACGTTCCTCTTGAAACTGGCCCACGTCTCGCGAAAGGCGTAACTGATACGTGCCAACATCAGTCGTACACCCCGCGTTCCTGGTCGCGGACGATGACGCCGCGGTCGAGCTGCACCACTCTCTTGCGCATCTGATTGACGATGCGCTGATCGTGGGTGGCCATCACGACGGTCGTGCCCGTGCCGTTGATGCGATCCAGCAGGCGCATGATGCCCTCGCCCGTGGCGGGATCCAGGTTTCCCGTGGGCTCGTCGGCCAGAAGAATCAGCGGACGATTGACGAACGCGCGGGCGATGGAAACGCGCTGCTGCTCGCCACCCGACAGCTGATGAGGGAAGCGGTCCTCCTTGTCGGACAGGCCGACGAGATCGAGGACCGCGGGAACCTGCTGCTTGATCACGTGCTTGGGACGACCGATCACCTCGAGGGCGAAGGCGACGTTCTCGAAAACCGTCTTGTTCAACAGCAACTTGTAGTCCTGGAAGATGTTGCCGATGTTGCGACGAAGGAACGGAACCTTGGAGTCGGGCATCGCATTGATGTCCTTGCCGGCCACCCAGACCTCGCCCCTTTCGGGCTGCTCCTGTCGATTCATGAGGCGAAGGATGGTCGACTTCCCCGATCCCGAGGGGCCGACGAGGAACACGAACTCGCCTTTGGCGACCTCGAACGAAGCGTCACGAAGAGCAGTCACCTCGGTGCTGTAAGACTTCGTCACGCTCTCGAGACGGATCATGCTGCTCCTCGGGCAGTCGGCGACCCGAAGGTCGATCTCATGAATGCGCCGTCAGGCTACCAGCGCGTCGCGTTCAGGAATCGTCACCCGAACGACGCCAGCGCAGGTAGCCCTCCATGAATTCGTCGATCGCGCCATCGAGTACGCCCTCGACATTGCTCGATTCGACGTTCGTACGCAGGTCCTTGACCATCTGATACGGCTGCAAGACGTAGCTACGGATCTGACTGCCCCAACCGACGGTGGCCTGCTTGCCCGCGATGCGATCGAGCTCAGCTTGATGCTCTTCCTCGATGCGGGCCGCGACCATGGCCTTCAGGCGATTCATCGCCTTCTCACGGTTCTGCAACTGACTGCGCTCTTCCTGCGACGACGACACGAGCCCGGTGGGTTCGTGAATCAGACGTACCGCCGACGACGTCTTGTTCACGTGTTGACCACCGGCGCCGGAGGCACGGAACACCTCCATGCGCACGTCGGTCTCGTTGATCTCGACGTTCGGATCGTCCATGGCCGGCCACACCTGAACCGCGGCGAAGCTCGTCTGGCGGCGACCCTGATTGTCGAACGGGCTGATGCGCACCAAACGATGGGTGCCACGTTCCGAAGTCATGAGTCCGTACGCGTAACGACCTTTCAACGTGAACTCCGCTGACATGATCCCGGCCTCCGTCGCCGGCGAGATGTCGTCGATCTCGACGGCGAAACCTCGGCGTTCGGCCCAACGCTGGTACATGCGCAACAGGATCTCGCTCCAGTCCTGGGCGTCGACTCCCCCGTCCTTGGCGTTGATCTGCACGATGCAGTCCGCCTCGTCGTGCTCGCCGATGAAGAGACTGCGCATCTCCAGCACACTCAGTGCATCGGCGATCGTCGCGATGCCGGCCTCGATGTCGGACTCCTGCGACGCATCATCGACCTCACGGGCCATCTCGTGGAGAACCTCGACGTCCTCGAATTGTCGTGACAGGGAATCGAATTGATCGATGTCGCTCTTCACGTTGGCGTACTCGGCGTTCAGTCGCTTGGCGTTCTCTTGGTCGTCCCAGAGGTCGGGGCGCGACACCTCCACTTCCAACTCGCGGAAACGCTCTCGCTGGGTGTCGATTTTGAGATAGCCCCGGGCCTCGACCAAGCGGCGACCAACCTCTTTCAAATCGTCGGAGAAATCACGCATGGTCGCTCAGTTCGCGCCGTGGCACAACTTGAACTTCTTCCCCGAGCCACACGGACACGGAGCGTTGCGCGGGGTCTTGGACCATTCGTCGTTCACCACCGGCATCTGCTTGGCCGGTGTGGGAGCACCGGGGGCCACACTCGCTTGCGGTGACTGACCTCCGGTCGCCGACGGCGCCTCGGACTTGGTCTGCTGCAGGTTCTGCACCGTGGGTGCGGGCTCGTCATTGCGAACCACTTGAACGTGCATCACGTATCGCACGAAATCCTGGGCGATGCCCTTCATCATGGCGCCGAACATCTCGTAGCCCTCGCGTTGCCACTCGGCCAACGGATCCTTCTGACCCATCGCACGCAGGTTGATGCCCTCCTGGAGGTAATCCATCTCCTCCAGATGCTCGCGCCAACGCTGGTCGATGATCCGCAACATCACCTGTCGTTCGACGTCACGCATGACGTTGCTCCCGAGCTCGGACTCGCGACGTTCGTAATAGGCGGAAGCATCTGCCATGACGAGGTCGTACATGTCGTTGGTGCTGCGCGAACGCGCCAGAGCGTCCTGGTTCATCTCGGTGGGCCAGAACGTGCGCAGCTCCTTGGCCAAGCCCTCGAGATCCCATTCGTCGTCGGCCTCGCTGACGCAGTGCGTTTCGATGAGCGAATCGACTGCTTCGGCCAGATACTCCATGGCCGCCGACTTCAAATCGGCACCGTCGAGGATCTGATCGCGTCGCTGGTAGATCACCTTGCGCTGCTCGTTCATGACCTCGTCGTACTTCAGGACGTTCTTGCGAATCTCGCCGTTGCGCTGTTCGACGGTGCTCTGAGCCCGCTCGATCGCCTTGGTGACCATCTTGTGCTCGATGGCCTCGTCGTCCGGCAGGGCGCGACCCATCACCCAGTTCAGCGCGCCGGTGGCGAACAGCCGCATCAGCTCGTCGTCGAGGCTCAGATAGAACCGGCTGGAACCCGGGTCACCCTGGCGTCCGGCGCGACCACGCAACTGATTGTCGATACGACGGCTCTCGTGGCGTTCGGAACCGATGACGTAAAGTCCGCCAACGGCGCGCACCTTCTCACCCTCGGCGCGACACTCGGCGGTGATCGATTCGAGTAATGCGGCATAACGAGACTGGGCCTTGGCGCGATTCTCGCGGTACTCCTCGGGCATCTGCTCAAGCGGAATCGGCAACGTGAACTCGTCGACCAACGTGTCGGCCGGGAAACCCTCGGCCAACACCGCGCGACGGGCCAGACCCTCGGGGTTGCCACCGAGAAGAATGTCGACACCGCGACCCGCCATGTTCGTGGCCACGGTCACCGATCCGAGTCGACCGGCCTGGGTGACGATTTCGGCCTCGCGGGTGTGCTGCTTGGCGTTGAGAACCTCGTGCTTGACGCCGCGCTTGGTGAGCAGACGCGAAAGGTGTTCGCTCTTCTCGACACTCACGGTTCCGACCAAAACCGGTTGCCCGTTCGCGTTGCGCTCGACGATGTCGTCGACCACCGCGCCGAACTTCGCGTTCTCCGACTTGTAGATGAGGTCGGGTTCGTCGGCCCGGGCGACCGGACGATTGGTGGGAACCGGCACCACTTGCAATCCGTAGGTGTTCATGAGTTCGGCGGCTTCGGTCTGAGCCGTTCCGGTCATGCCCGCCAACTTGGAGTACATACGGAAGTAGTTCTGCAACGTGATCGTGGCGAGGGTCTGGTTCTCTTCCTTGATCTTGACGCCCTCTTTGGCCTCTATGGCCTGGTGGATGCCCTCGCTCCACCGGCGACCTTCCAGGATGCGACCGGTGAACTCGTCCACGATCTTCACGTCGCCACCCTGGACGATGTAGTCCTTGTCGCGGCGGTACAACTCCTTGGCCTTCAACGCCACTTGCAGTTGATGCACGAGGTTGCGTTGCACTTCGTCGTAGAGGTTCTCGATTCCGAGTTCCTGTTCGACGCGCTCGATGCCCTTCTCCGTGGGCATGACGATGCGCTTGTCTTCTTCGACCTCGTAGTCCTCGTCGCGCTTCAGAGCGCGCACGATGCTGGCGAAGCGGTAGTACAGGTTGGCGGCATCGGCCACCCGACCCGAGATGATGAGCGGCGTACGGGCTTCGTCGATGAGGATCGAGTCCACTTCGTCGACGATGGCGAAGTTGTGGCCGCGCTGCACCTTGTTGGCCTTGGTCGGAGCCATGTTGTCGCGCAGGTAATCGAAACCGAACTCGTTGTTCGTGCCGTAGGTGATGTCGGCCGAGTAATCCTGACGCTTCTGCTCCGGGCGCTCACGGTGTCCGGGAATGACCAGCCCCACGTCGAGTCCGAGCCAACGGTGGACGCGCCCCATCCATTCGGAGTCGCGACGGGCGAGATAGTCGTTCACGGTGATGAGGTGAACGCCCTTGCCCGACAGACCGTTCAGATACGCCGGCAAGGTCGAGACGAGCGTCTTTCCTTCACCGGTCTTCATTTCGGCGACCCAACCGAAATGAAGCGCGGCACCACCCATCATCTGCACGTCGTAGTGACGCTGGCCGATCACCCGGCGCGCGGCTTCGCGGACCACGGCGAAGGACTCGATCAACAGGTCGTCCAGGGTCTCCCCCCGTTCGATGCGCTGGCGGAATTCGGCGGTCTTGGCGCGAAGCGCGTCGTCGGACAACGCCAACAGAGCCGACTCCTCGGCATTGATGTCCGGAACCAGACCCTCGAGGGCCTTGAGCTTCTTGCCTTCACCGGCCCGCAGGATGCGATCGAGGATTCCCATGCAGGGAACGAGCCTACCGGCACATTCGTTCGGGCTCGGGGTCGCCTCGGTTGGCGACGAAGCGGCTCGAACCAGCAAACTCGGACGGTGAACACCGCTTCTGACGCGTCCATCCGTCCCGATTCCCGGTCGATCGACGCGGTCATCTTCGACTTCGGTGGCGTTCTGGCCAGCAACGGTCGACCTTCGGACGTGGTGCGTCGTTTCCCCCACGATCCGGCCGACGTCGTGATGCGGGTGATGATGGGTCACTACGGACAGGACACCGACCACCCGTGGCATCGGCTCGAACGTGGCGAGATCAGCATGTCGGAGTACCGAACCGCCCTCGCTCCGTTGGTCATCGAGGCCGGTCTGACCCCCGTGGCCTCACCCGAACCCGAATCGGGCCAATCGATCCCGTTCGACTTCATCGCCAACGAGCCGGTCGTCGCGCTCGTGCACGAGCTTCGCGACGCCGGATTTCGTCTGGGTGTGCTGACGAACAACGTGCGCGAGCTCCGCGAACGTTGGTGGCCGATGATGGACTTCGCCAACATCTTTCACGACATCGTCGACAGCCACGAGGTGGGTATGCGCAAGCCCAATCCGGCGATCTACCGATTGGCTCTCGCGCGATTGGGGGTCGAGGCCCACCGAACGGCTTTCCTCGATGATGCGCAGTCGAACGTGTCGGCGGCGATCGAGGTCGGCATCCACGGAGTGTTGGTGGATGAGGATCCGTCGGAGGCGGTGAACGTCGTCAGGCGTTTGAGCGGCCTCGACTCCGCTCGGGCGTAGCGGCCACCGCCCGTGATCGAACCTCGCGCGCACCGGCCAAACGCAAGGCGTGAGCCGCCGCCGCGAATGTGGCACCGGTGGTGACGACGTCGTCGATCACCAGAACGTTCTGGGCCCGGGTCAACGGACGGGAGCGAAACACCGGTCCCTGCAGTCGCTCGGAACGTCGTCGACCGGTTTGCGCCGGACCGCGCGAGCGCTCCAGCAGACGGCGACACGGCAACTTCAGCCGTCGAGCCACGTGGCGGGCCAACAATTCGCTCTGGTCGAACCCGCGCCCGGCCACTCGACGGGACGACGTGGGTGCCCACGTGACGACGTCGAAACGAGGTGACTCGGGGTCGGCCTCGATGTCGGCCACCAATCGAGCGGCGAGCGCACGCGCGACGCGGCGCCGAGAGCGGAACTTGAGATCGGCGACGAGCCGACGCACCGGCCCGTCATAGGCCACGGCCGCCCGCGGACTCGGCGAACGTGGGGCCTGACGCAGCACGTCGCAATCGGGACACGAGCGGGGCGTGGGCCCACCCGCGGGACAACGGAAGAGACGACGGCACTGGCGACAACGGACGGCGACGAACACGTCCTCATCGGATCACAGGGGTGTGGCAGAGGATCGCGGGGCGTTACGGAATCAACGGGAAGTCGTGTCCCGTCAACCAGTGGCGACCCACTTCCTTCATCGGCGCCCACCGTGCGATCAGGTCCGCCTCGGTGCGATCATCGGTGAGTTGGCCGAGGTCGGTGGGACGCACACCGATGCGCTCCACGATGGGCGCCAGTGCCCGGGGGACGAACGAAAACACGTTGGCCGCCGATTCTCCCAACATGCGACGCGTCTCGTGGACCGGAATGTCGTGGAACGTGGACTTCAAGGCCTGGAACGTCGCCGGCCAGGTGCCCTCGGGATGCGGGAAGTCCGTGCCCCACAGCATGTTGTCGATTCCGATCTCGTAGCGCATGCCCAACTCGCGACGCTTCACGTTGGCCAGACCGGTGAAGCAGTTGCGGTCCACGATCTCGCTCGGGAGCATCTCCACCTTGCCGGCGAAGGCGCCCTTGCCCAGTTTCTCGGCGCCTTTCTGGCCCATCCACAAACGGTCCCACGACCACAACAACTGCGGCAACCACCAGCAACCACCCTCGGTGGCACAGAACTTCAACCCGGGGAACCGCGTGAAGACTCCCGACCACAACATGAACCACATCGGGCGCGCCGGGAACCAGGTCACTTCGGTCACGTAGATGCCGAGGTTGTCTCCGTATTGATCCCGCTCGGCCGAACCGGAGTGGGTCACGATCGGCATGTTGTATTCCTCGCAACGTGCCCACACCGGGTCGTACCGACGATCGTGGTACGGGGTCTGGTTGCACCAACGCGCGGGAATCATGACCGCGCCGAGGCCGTGTTCCTTGGCCCAATCGATCTCGGCCAGAACGTCGTCGAGGTCACCCGTGATCGGAACCAGCGCCACACCGCACCGACGGTTCGGACTGGTGGCCACCAACTCGGCCAACCAGCGATTGTGGGCCTTGGAGCCCGCCAGGCCGAGCTCCGGGTCGAGGTCTCCCGACAAACCCAAGCCGGCACCGAAGGGAACCGCCGTGCGGCTCTCGACCGCATCGGCGTCGGGGTACACCACTTCGGCGGCCACACCGTCGGCGTCGAGAGTCAGATCGCGACGGTCGGCGTCCCAACCACCCGCCAGTTCCTCTTCATGTTCGTCGAACCACTGTTGGGCGAACTTGGAATCGCGCACACCCAGTTTCGTCGACGCTTCGATGAGCGCCGCCTGTTCGGCGAGGAAGTCGTCGAGTTGGGGCCAGTACTTCTTCTCCAGGTAGGTGCGGTACTGCCCCGTGGGAAGTCCGGCATGACTGTCGGCGGCGATGATCATGTACGGATCGTTCACGCTGCCGTGATCGACGGTGGACGTCGCTTGTTCCGGGCGGCTCTCGGTGGCGGTCATGGTGTGCTCCTTGTGTCGTGAGTGGATGTGGCGGGGGGGAGGTGGGAGGAGGAGGGGCGTCAGCCCGGCACCTGTCGAAGGTACGAAGGGTTCGCGCGCGAGCGCATGGATTCGTAGCGGAGTCGCATCGACTCGTCGCCTCGGTCGCTGGCCGGCATCATCCAGAAACGGTTGGCGCGAATGCCCTCCACGACCACGCCGGCCACTTCCTCCACCGGCGTGTACGCGATCTCGCGACCGGCCGCCTTCATCTGGGCCTCCAATTGCTCGACGGTCGTGTAGGGCGTCTTGCGGGGGCGTTGCTTGGCGAACTCTTCGGTGCGCGAACGCCACGATTCGAAGAGCCCCGTGCGCAGGATGTTCGGACCGGGAAAGAGAACCGAGACGCCGATCTGGGACTCGACCTCCTGCAACTGTGCGTAGAGGCATTCGGACACCGTGACGACGGCCGCCTTGGTCGCCGCGTACTGCGGGGTTCCCGAGAGCGGCGACACTCCGCCGTTCCCCGACGACGTGTTCACGACGTGCGCCGGCTCACCGTGTTCCAGCATGGCGGGCACGAACGAATTGATGCCATGCACGACACCCATCACGTTCACCGCGATGGCCCACTTCCAGTCGTTCAGTTCGTGCTCCCACATGCGGCCTTCGGCACCGGCGCCGATGCCCGCGTTGTTGCACACCACGTGCACCGAGCCGTAGGTGCTCAACGTGAAGTCACGCAGTGCGTTCACCGATTCCTGGTTGGTCACGTCGGTGACGAAGCCACTGATCTCCAGCCCTCGATCACGACAGTCGGCGACCGTGGTCTCGAGCAGTTCGGCCTGCACGTCGGCCAACACCACCTTCATGCCTTCGGCGGCGAACCGCTCGCCCATGGCCCGGCCCAATCCGCCGCCGCCGCCGGTGACGACGGCCACTCGCCCGCTCAGATTCTCCATGACCCCTCCGTCACGCGTCCGCGGTGAATCCGACGAAGGCCGGACAACGTTCGGCGTCCTTGGGCACGTCACCCTTCAGCAGCGGCGTGGCCACCTCGCTGACACGGGGCCCGATCTTGGCCGCGATGGGGGCCAACTTTTTGAGGTCGAACCCGTACACGTCGGCGGCCGTGGTGCCGAGCATCTGCTCGATCTCCGAACGCTCGCAACCGGAAAAGGCCGCCCGCAACGCCGACGTGCTGTAGGGGAAACTGGCCTCTTTGTGGGGATAATCGCTCCCCCACATGATGCTGTCCACGCCGACCTTGTGCCGGGACGGAACCTCGTGGGCCCGCATGAAACTGGAACCCGTGTAACACTGGCGCGCCCAGTATTCGCTCGGTTGCAACGGCAACTTCGCCATCACGGGCTCGCCCCAGATGTGTTCCTGCGAACCCACCGCGTGACGCATGCGGTCGAAGAAGTAGTCGAGACGCATCAGTTCGCCGGGCACCCATTCGGTTCCTTGCTCGGTGAAGACGCACTTCATCTCGGGATGACGTTCCATCGCGCCCGAGACGATGAGGTGCGTCAGCGCGCGATGCGACCACCACGTGATCTCGAGCAGGAAGATCACCGGCGACTCCACCGCGTCGGTCATGGCCGGACTGGCACTACCCCCGTGATGATTCACCGGCATGGAGAATTTCTCGCAGGCTTCCCACAACGGTCCGTAGTAGTCGATGTCGTACAGCTCCGGCAGACCCACGCCCGGGGGCACACCGGGCAACAGGATTCCACCGGTCAACCCGGCCTTTTTGGCCCACTCGATCTCCTTGACCGACGCGTCGATGTCGTACAGATTGATCTGACAGATCCCCGCGCGACGCCCCGATGCCTTCCCACAGAAATCCGCGAGCCAGCGGTTGTGCGCCTGCAATCCGGCCCAGCGCCGATTGGCGTCTCCGATGTTGGCCGCCGGAGGTTGATAGGTGAGCGAGCTCTTGGGGTAGAAGGGCGGAATCGTGTTCGGATAGATCACCTCGGCCACGATGCCGTCGGCCTCCATGTCGGTGAGTCGACGGTCCGAGTCCCAATTGCGACCACCGTCGGGGCCTTTCAGATCCTCGTACGGGATCTCGTACGTCTCCACCCAGGCGTCGAACTCGCTCCGGTACTCCTCGGCCAGGAACGGGCGATAGTCGGTGAGGTTTCCGCCCGCATGACAATCGGCCGAAATCACCGTGTACCGCTCGTCGTGGCCCCGAGTGGATTCCGCATTCACGGACGTCGATCCCATGAATTCCCCCTGTCGGCTCGAAGACGGACTCCCCCGAGCCCGCAATCACCTCAGTCTTGCCGGTCGTGGGCCAAGAATGCGAGTACTCCTTACTGGTGGAGTACGTCTATTAATGCGATACGGAAAATTTTTATGTGACACAATCAAGACCGTATGGCCGTCCAGTCGCTCCAAACCGTGGAGAACGCCATGAGCGTTCTGGAAGCGGTGGCCCAACGCCAGCCCATCGGGGTATCCGCTCTGGCGCGGTTGCTGGACATGGACAAGAACACCGTCCAGCGGATCCTGGTCACGTTGGGACGAGATGGCTGGCTGGTCCAGGACGGTCCCAAAGGTTCGTGGTCCCTCTCCGGCAAGATCCTCTCGCTGTCGTCGAAGGTGTCCGGGCCGATGCTCGAACGGTCACGTCCATTCATGAGCGCGCTCCTGTCGGCCACCAAGGAGTCGGTCACCCTCTGGAAGCTGGACGGGCCCCATGAGAGCCGGGTGGCCACCTTGATCGAGATCATCGAGAGTCCCCAGGCCTT